>NZ_VBVZ01000240.1 GCF_005863185.1 Pseudomonas edaphica | reverse complement strand
TTCCGCGATCTCGGAACAGACTTCGCCTTCAAAACCCGGGCGGCAGTGCATAAAAAGGGTGTTCATCAACTCTCCTGGTGACTCAACCGGCCTTGCGCTATCGCAATACCTGTCATGAAAACGCGCGCATGATAGCCGAGTTCGGAACCTTGGACTTAACGATAGAGTCCAGTTATTAGCCTGCTAATGAAAACAGGGCTAAGTTGAAAGCTCTGTTCGTCCCGTCAGGTCCGTAGCCGTGCGGACCATAAGGAGTCATGTAATGTCATCGCTAGATAGCCTGAGAACCCTCAAAACCCTGCAAATCGACGACAAGACTTACCACTACTTCAGCTTGCCCGAAGCCGCCAAGAGCCTGGGTGACCTGGACAAGCTGCCGATGTCCCTCAAGGTGCTGCTGGAAAACCTGCTGCGCTGGGAAGACAACAAGACCGTCACCGGCGCCGACCTCAAGGCCATCGCCGCCTGGCTCAAAGAGCGCCAGTCCGACCGCGAGATCCAGTACCGCCCGGCCCGCGTATTGATGCAAGACTTTACCGGCGTACCCGCCGTGGTCGACCTGGCCGCCATGCGCGCCGCCGTGGCCAAGGCCGGTGGCGACCCGCAGCGCATCAACCCGCTCTCCCCCGTGGACCTGGTGATTGACCACTCGGTGATGGTCGACAAGTTCGGCAGCACCAGCGCCTTTGAACAGAACGTCGACATCGAGATGCAGCGCAACGGCGAACGCTACGCCTTCCTGCGCTGGGGCCAAAGTGCGTTCGACAACTTCAGCGTGGTGCCACCGGGCACCGGCATCTGCCACCAGGTCAACCTTGAGTACCTGGGGCGCACGGTGTGGACCAAGGACGAAGACGGCCGCACTTACGCCTTCCCCGACACGTTGGTGGGCACCGACTCCCACACCACCATGATCAACGGCCTGGGTGTACTGGGCTGGGGCGTGGGCGGTATCGAAGCGGAAGCGGCGATGCTCGGCCAGCCGGTGTCGATGCTGATTCCGGAAGTGATCGGCTTCAAGCTGACCGGCAAATTGAAAGAAGGTATTACTGCCACTGACCTGGTGCTGACTGTCACCCAGATGCTGCGTAAAAAAGGCGTAGTGGGCAAATTCGTCGAGTTCTACGGCGACGGCTTGGCCGACCTGCCCCTGGCCGACCGCGCTACCATCGCCAACATGGCCCCGGAATACGGCGCCACTTGCGGCTTTTTCCCGGTGGATGAAGTGACGCTGGACTACCTGCGCCTGTCGGGCCGCCCGGCAGAAACCGTCAAGTTGGTGGAGGCCTACACCAAGGCCCAGGGCCTGTGGCGTAACGCCGGCCAGGAACCGGTGTTCACCGACACCCTGGCGCTGGACATGGGCAGTGTCGAAGCCAGCCTGGCCGGGCCGAAACGCCCGCAGGACCGTGTGTCACTGCCCAATGTTGGCCAGGCGTTCACGGACTTTCTCGACCTGCAGTTCAAACCCGCCAGCAAAGAAGAAGGTCGCCTGGAAAGTGAAGGCGGCGGCGGGGTTGCCGTGGGCAATGCGGATTTGGTCGGCGAGACCGATTACGAGTACGACGGCCACACCTATCGCCTCAAAAACGGCGCGGTGGTGATCGCCGCGATTACCTCCTGCACCAACACTTCCAACCCCAGCGTGATGATGGCCGCAGGCCTGGTGGCGAAAAAGGCCGTGGAAAAAGGCCTGACCAGCAAGCCGTGGGTGAAAACCTCCCTGGCGCCCGGCTCCAAAGTGGTGACCGATTACTACAAGGCGGCCGGCCTTACCCAATACCTCGACAAGCTGGGCTTTGATCTGGTCGGCTACGGTTGCACCACCTGCATCGGCAACTCCGGGCCATTGCCTGAGCCGATCGAAAAAGCCATCCAGAAGGCCGACCTGGCGGTGGCTTCGGTGCTGTCGGGCAACCGCAACTTCGAAGGCCGCGTGCACCCACTGGTGAAAACCAACTGGCTGGCTTCGCCGCCGTTGGTGGTCGCCTATGCCTTGGCGGGCACCGTGCGTATCGACATCAGCAGCGAGCCGCTGGGCGAAGGCAAGGACGGCAAGCCGGTGTACCTCAAAGACATCTGGCCGAGCAGCAAAGAGATTGCCGATGCGGTGGCGCAGGTCAGCACCGGTATGTTTCACAAGGAATATGCCGAAGTGTTTGCCGGTGACGAGCAATGGCAGGCGATTGAAGTGCCGCAGGCCGCGACCTATGTATGGCAGGAGGACTCCACCTACATCCAGCATCCGCCGTTCTTTGACGATATTTCCGGGCCATTGCCGGTGATCGAAGACGTCAAGGGCGCCAACGTGCTGGCCCTGCTGGGCGATTCGGTGACCACCGACCACATCTCCCCCGCCGGCAATATCAAGACCGACAGCCCCGCCGGGCGCTACCTGCGCGAGCAAGGCGTGGAGCCACGCGACTTCAACTCCTACGGCTCACGCCGGGGCAACCATGAAGTGATGATGCGCGGCACCTTTGCCAACATCCGTATCCGCAACGAAATGCTCGGCGGCGAAGAAGGCGGTAACACGCTGTACATCCCTACTGGCGAGAAAATGCCGATCTATGACGCCGCCATGAAGTACCAGGCCTCGGGCACGCCGCTGGTGGTGATTGCAGGCCAGGAATATGGCACCGGCTCAAGCCGCGACTGGGCGGCCAAGGGCACTAACCTGCTGGGGGTCAAGGCGGTGATTGCCGAGAGTTTCGAGCGGATTCACCGCTCCAACCTGGTGGGCATGGGTGTGTTGCCGCTGCAGTTCAAGCTGGATCAGAACCGCAAGGCGCTCAAGCTGACCGGCAAGGAGAAGATCGACATTCTTGGGCTTACCGATGCCGAGATCGAGCCACGGATGAACCTGACGCTGGTGATTACCCGCGAAGACGGCAGCAGCGAGAAGGTTGAGGTGCTGTGCCGGATTGATACGCTTAATGAGGTGGAATACTTCAAGGCCGGTGGCATCTTGCACTATGTGCTGCGCCAGTTGATCGCGTCCTAAGCAACACGGGAGATCAAATGTGGGAGCTGGCTTGCCTGCTCCCACAGTTTTGACCGTGTTCAGATCAGCCGAACAGCCACTTCCACAGCAGCACCAGCACAACCAGAGCCAGCACCGGCCGCGCAATGCGGTAGGCCTTGGGATGCTTGCGTTTCCACTGCTTGACCACACCACTGAACTTGTCACTGAACGTCTTGCTCCAGGCATACGCCTGGTTGATCCCGCCCACACGCTCGTCATCCAGGTTCTGCGGCGCAGTCGCGCGACCCAGCTGCTTGCTGACCCAGCGGTTGATGCCGGTCATGAGGCGGTTGCTCAGCGGGCGTTCGATATCGCAGAACAGAATCACACGGGTCTTTTCAGTTTCGTTCTTCACCCAATGCACGTAGGTTTCATCGAACATCACGTCTTCACCGTCGCGCCACGCGTAGACCTGGCCGTCGACGAAGATGCGGCAGTCGTCGGAGTTCGGCGTGGACAGGCCCAAGTGATAACGCAAGGAGCCTGCAAACGGGTCACGGTGCGGGTTGAGGTGGCTGCCGCCCGGCAACAGCGCGAACATCGCGCCCTTGACGTTAGGGATGCTGCTCACCAAAGCCACGGTTTTCGGGCACAGCGCCTCGGCCGATGGCAGGGGTTTGTCGTACCACTTGAGGTAGAAACGCTTCCAGCCCTTCTTGAAGAACGAGCCGAAACCGGCGTCGTTGTTCTTTTCGGCGGCGCGGATATAACCCTCGTCGAACAGGTGCATGGCCTCTTCGCGGATCACCTCCCAGTTGTCCTTGAGCACATCCAGTTCCGGGAACTTGCTGCGATCCAGGTATGGCTTGGACGGCACGGCCGAGAACAGGTACATCAAGGCGTTATACGGGGCGAACAGTGCCGAATGGTTGACGAACTGGCGCAACACCGGCAAACGCGCCTTGCCGCGCAAGTGCACATACAGAATGCTGCCGATAAACAACGCCAGCACCGACAGTTTGGCGGCCAAAGAAAAGGTCATGCAGCAACTCCTGAAAATAAGCGCCTGGCCAGCAACCTCCCGTCAACGGGAAACCAGACGTAGCAGCCGGCCATGATAAACACTTGGGCCATTATGCAGAAGGCCCAGGCCGACCGGCTGATATACATCAACTCCGATGATGAGCGGAGCCGTTGTGGCAAGCAGGCTTGTTGTGGCGAGCAGGCTTGCCCTGCGTTGGAGTGCGAAGCACTCCCAATTCAGACTACGCGGTGTACCTGATAGACCGATTCGTCGGGTTTAGGGCTGCTTCGCAGCCCAGCGCAGGGCAAGCCTGCTCGCCACAGGAGATCATCACGCCTGGTTTTCTTGATCGGTAAACAGATCGCTGAACAACATGCTCGACAGGTAACGCTCGCCGGAGTCCGGCAGGATCACCACGATGGTCTTGCCCTGCATTTCCGGCTTCTCGGCCAGACGCACGGCCACAGCCATGGCGGCGCCGCAGGAGATACCGCACAAAATCCCCTCTTCCTGCATCAGGCGCAGGGCCATGGCCTTGGATTCGTCGTCGGTCACCAGCTCCACGCGGTCAACCATCGACAGGTCGAGGTTTTTCGGCACAAACCCGGCGCCGATGCCCTGGATTTTATGCGGGCTCGGCTTGATCTCCTCACCGGCCAGCGCCTGGGTGATCACCGGCGATACCCTCGGCTCAACCGCCACCGACAGAATCGGCTTGCCCGCAATGTTCTTGATATAGCGCGAAACGCCAGTAATGGTGCCGCCAGTGCCCACGCCCGCCACCAGCACGTCCACGGCGCCATCGGTGTCGTTCCAGATTTCCGGGCCGGTGGTTTTCTCGTGAATAGCCGGGTTGGCAGGGTTTTCGAACTGGGCCGGCATAAAGTAGGTGGCCGGGTCGCTGGCGACAATCTCGCCAGCCTTGTCGATAGCGCCTTTCATGCCCTTGGCCGGCTCAGTCAGCACCAACTCGGCGCCCAGGGCCTTGAGCACTTTGCGTCGCTCGATGCTCATGGAGGCCGGCATGGTCAGCAGCAGCTTGTAGCCACGGGCGGCGGCGACAAATGCCAGGCCGATGCCGGTGTTGCCGGAGGTCGGTTCGACAATGGTCATGCCCGGCTTGAGTTTGCCGGTGCTTTCGGCGTCCCAGATCATGTTGGCGCCAATGCGGCACTTCACCGAGTAACCCGGGTTACGCCCCTCGATCTTGGCCAGGATGGTCACGCCACGCGGCGCAATGCGGTTGATCTGCACCAGGGGCGTGTTACCGATGGAGTGCGCGTTGTCGGCAAAGATACGGCTCATGACGGGTCCTTAAGGCAATTTCAAGAAGGCCCCAAGGGTATGCCTCAGGCCTTTGGGCGTCCAGTCAGAGGAACGTTGCGCCCGCGCGTGCGGTCCATCGCCTATACCGTTGGAGAGCATTGACATGAAACGTCGCTACAGTGGGCTGCTATGGATCGTCGCCGTACTGGTGGTAGTACTGATCGCCCTGGACCTGGCCCTGCCCTATCTGGTGCGCAATTACCTGAACGACAAGCTGGCCGACATGGGCGACTACCGTGGCCAGGTCACTGACGTGGACCTGGCCTTGTGGCGTGGCGCCTACCGCATTAATGGCCTGAAAATCGTCAAGGTCGACGGTAAAGTACCTGTGCCGTTCGTCAACGCGCCGCTGATTGAATTTGCCGTCAGCTGGCACTCGCTGTGGTACGACCATGCCGTCGTCGCCGAGGGCCATTTCGTAAAGCCTGAAATCAACTTCGTCGACGGCGGTGCCAACAAACAGGCGTCCCAAACCGGTAAAGGCACCGACTGGCAGCAACAGTTGAAAAAACTGCTGCCGATCACGCTGAATGAAGTGCGCATTGAAGATGGCAAGATCGCCTTTCATAATTTCAGCTCCAAGCCCCAGGTGAACATCAAGGCCACCGAGGTCAATGCCAGTCTGTACAACCTGACCAACGTGGTAGACCTCAAAGGCAAACGCGACGCGCGATTCGAAGGCAAGGCCCTGCTGCAGGGCCAGGCCCCTATGGAGGCCAACGCAACCTTTGATCCTTTAAATAATTTTGAAGACTTCGAATTCCGCTTCCGCGCCCGCGACTTGCAACTTAAACGCATGAACGACTTCGCCTCGGCCTATGGCAAATTCGACTTCAAGGCTGGCACCGGCGACGTGGTGATTGAAGCCCAAGCGGAAAAAGGCCAGCTCACTGGCTATATCAAGCCGCTGCTGCGCGATGTAGAAGTGTTCGACTGGAAACAGGACGTGGAGAACAAGGACAAAAACATCTTCCGCTCGATCTGGGAAGCCGTGGTAGGCACCAGCGAAACCGTGCTCAAGAACCAGAACAAAAACCAGTTTGCCACCCGCGTGGAACTCAGTGGCAGCGTGCATCAGCAAGATATCAGCGCGTTCTCCGCATTTTTGGCGATTTTGCGTAATGGCTTCATCCAGGCGTTCAATGCGCGCTACGAACAACCCAAGCCTTCCGCCAACTAACCCTGGGAGCTGGCTTGTGTGGGAGCTGGCTTGCCTGCGATAGCATCAACTCAGTCTGCCTGAATCACCGAGGTGCTCGCATCGCAGGCAAGCCAGCTCCCACATAAGCATAAGCACGACCCCGCAGCAGAACTGCGATGTGACCGGCCATTCAGAGACTGAATAACCCGTCTGCGTTCACAGTCGCCGGGGCTGCGCGGTATAGTCCGGGCATTGATGAATTCGAGGAATGACCAATGAAGTTCGAAGGCACCCAGGCCTATGTGGCTACCGATGACCTGAAACTGGCCGTCAACGCCGCCATCACCCTGGAGCGGCCATTGCTGGTCAAGGGTGAACCGGGCACCGGCAAGACCATGCTCGCCGAGCAATTGGCCGAGTCCTTCGGCGCCAAGCTCATCACTTGGCACATCAAGTCGACCACCAAGGCGCATCAGGGCCTGTATGAGTACGATGCGGTCAGCCGCCTGCGCGACTCGCAACTGGGCAACGAGAAAGTCCACGATGTGCGCAATTACCTGAAAAAGGGCAAGCTCTGGGAAGCCTTCGAGTCCGAGGAGCGCGTGATCCTGCTAATCGATGAAATCGACAAGGCCGACATCGAGTTCCCCAACGACCTGCTGCAAGAACTCGACAAGATGGAGTTCTACGTCTACGAAATCGACGAGACCATCAAGGCCAAGAAACGCCCGATCATCATCATTACCTCCAACAACGAAAAAGAGCTGCCGGACGCGTTCCTGCGCCGCTGCTTCTTCCATTACATTGCGTTCCCCGACCGCAGCACCCTGCAAAAGATCGTCGACGTGCACTACCCCGATATCAAGAAGGACTTGGTCAGCGAAGCGCTGGACGTGTTCTTCGACGTGCGCAAAGTGCCGGGCCTGAAGAAAAAGCCGTCCACCTCCGAACTGGTCGACTGGCTCAAGCTGCTGATGGCCGACAACATCGGCGAAGCGGTGCTGCGCGAGCGCGACCCGACCAAGGCTATTCCGCCGCTGGCCGGTGCCCTGGTCAAGAACGAGCAAGACGTGCAGTTGCTGGAGCGTCTGGCGTTCATGAGCCGTCGCGGTAATCGCTGATGCTGCTCAACCTGTTCAACGAGATGCGCGCCGCCAAGGTGCCGGTGTCGGTGCGCGAGCTGCTCGACCTGATCAACGCGCTTAAACAGCGCGTGGTCTTCGCTGACATGGACGAGTTTTATTACTTGGCCCGGGCGATCCTGGTCAAGGACGAACGGCACTTCGACAAATTCGACCGTGCGTTCGGCGCCTATTTCAATGGGCTGGAAAAACTCGACGACCACCTGCAGGCGTTGATCCCCGAGGAATGGCTGCGAAAAGAGTTCGAGCGCTCGCTCAGCGATGAGGAACGCGCGCAGATCCAGTCCCTTGGCGGCCTGGACAAGTTGATCGAAGAATTCAAGAAACGCCTGGAAGAACAGAAAGAACGCCACGCCGGTGGCAACAAGTGGATCGGCACCGGCGGCACCAGCCCGTTTGGCTCCGGCGGCTACAACCCGGAAGGTATCCGGGTTGGTGATGCCGGCAAACGCCAGGGCAAAGCCGTAAAGGTATGGGACCAGCGCGAATACAAGAATCTCGACGATCAGGTCGAGCTGGGCACGCGCAATATCAAGATCGCCCTGCGCCGCCTGCGCAAGTTTGCGCGTCAGGGTGCGGCTGAAGAGCTGGATATCGACGGCACCATCGACCACACGGCGCGGGATGCCGGCTTGCTGAATATCCAGATGCGCCCGGAGCGGCGCAACACCATCAAGCTGTTGCTGCTGTTCGATATCGGCGGCTCGATGGACGCTCACGTGAAGATCTGCGAAGAGCTGTTTTCGGCGTGCAAAACCGAGTTCAAGCACCTGGAGTACTTCTACTTCCACAACTTCGTGTACGAGTCGGTGTGGAAGAACAACCAGCGCCGCACTTCGGAGCGCACCTCTACCCAGGATCTGCTGCACAAGTACGGCGCCGACTACAAAGTGATCTTTATCGGCGATGCGTCGATGGCGCCGTATGAAATCACCCAGGCCGGCGGCAGTGTCGAGCACTGGAACGAGGAGCCTGGGTATGTGTGGATGCAGCGCTTCATGGCCAAGTACAAGAAGCTGATCTGGATTAACCCGTACCCGAAAGACACTTGGGGCTATACGGCGTCGACGGGGATTGTGCGCGAGTTGGTGGAGGATCAGATGTATCCGCTGACGTTGCGTGGGCTGGAAGAAGGCATGCGTTTTCTGTCTAAGTAGGTGGTGTATTCACTGACGCTATCGCAGGCAAGCCAGCTCCCACAGGGGAGTGCATTCCAAAGTTGAAATGCATTCCCCTGTGGGAGCTGGCTTGC
>NZ_VBVZ01000023.1 GCF_005863185.1 Pseudomonas edaphica | reverse complement strand
CCCAAAACCTGTCAATGAGGTCTGCCTGAGAGAACGCGCTGCCTGGGTCGCGGGCTGCTGCGCAGCCCAACGCAGGGCAAGCCTGCTCGCCACAGAAGCGTCGCTCACCACGGGAACCTCACCACAGGAAGTGCCGCCAGCTTTATTTCTTTTTCTTCTTATCGTGCTTGTCGGTCTTGTCGAACGCTTCTTCCAGCGCGCGGTTGATGGTGCGCAGCACCTTGACCCGCGCCCAGCGTTTGTCGTTGGCTTCCACCAGGGTCCAGGGCGACACTTCGGTGCTGGTGCGATCGACCATGTCACCCACCGCCGCCCGGTAGTCATCCCACTTGTCGCGGTTGCGCCAGTCGTCTTCGGTGATTTTGAAGCGTTTGAAGGGAATTTCCTCACGGGCCTGGAAGCGCTCCAACTGTGTATCTTTGTCGATCGCCAGCCAGAACTTGACCACGATCACCCCCGCATCGCGCAGTTGCTCCTCGAAGTCATTGATCTCGCCATAGGCACGCATCCAGTCCGTCGGGGTGCAGAAGCCCTCGATGCGTTCCACCAATACGCGGCCGTACCACGAGCGGTCGAACACGGTGAACATGCCGCGAGCCGGAATCTTCTGCCAAAAGCGCCATAGATACGGCTGGGCGCGCTCGTCTTCACTCGGCGCGGCAATCGGCACGATATGGTACTGGCGCGGGTCCAGCGCTGCCGCCACGCGGCGGATCGCGCCGCCCTTGCCCGCCGCATCGTTGCCTTCAAACACGGTGATCAATGCGTGCTTGCGCATGCGCTTGTCGCGCATCAAGCCAGAGAAGCGCGCCTGCTCGGTAATCAGTTGCTCTTCGTAATCATCTTTTTCCAGGCGCTGGGTCAAATCGAGGCTGTCGAGCAGGCCCTTCTTGTCCACGGAGGCAATCAAAGGCGCCGGGTTCATGCCGCTGGCCTTGCCCTTGGGCAGCTTCAAGGCGTTTTGCAGGCTTTCGAGCAGGATCTTGCCCACCGTGAGGCTGCGGTAATTCGCATCCACGCCTTCGATCACATGCCACGGCGCGTAGTCACGGCTGGTGCGGCGCAGGATGCGCTCGCCGAAATGCACAAACTTGTCGTAGGTTTTGGACTGCTGCCAGTCCAGCGGGCTGATGCGCCAGCTGTGCAGCGGGTCGTCGGCCAGCGCCTTGAGGCGTGCCTTCATCTGTTTCTTGGACAGGTGGAACCAGAACTTGAAGATCAGCGCGCCTTCATCACAGAGCATCTTTTCCAGGCGCTCGGCACCGGCGATGGCCTGGTCCAGGCGCGCGTCCTTGATCTGGCCATGCACGCGGCTTTGCAGCATCTGGCTGTACCAGTTGCCGAAAAAGATGCCCATGCGCCCCTTGGCCGGCAGCTGACGCCAATAGCGCCACGCCGGTGGGCGCGCCAGTTCTTCGTCAGTCTGCTGGTCAAAGGTGCGCACTTCGATCAGCCGTGGGTCCATCCATTCATTGAGCAGCTTGACGGTTTCGCCCTTGCCCGCGCCCTCGATGCCATTGATCAGGATGATCACCGGGAAGCGCTTCTGCTGTTGCAGTTCGTATTGTACTTCCAGCAAGGCTTCACGCAGGGCCGGCACTTCGGCGTCGTACGTGTCTTTATCGATGGCGTGACCGATTTCGGCGGATTCGAACATGGGCAGCTCCATTTCAAGATGGCTCAAGACTAGCGGATTGGGCACCACGCCACTCAAAGAATTCCAAAACAGTTGCCATGGATCAATCGCCATCCCCTATGGCTAGTTCCCTGGCAGATGGCAAATGCCAAGGTCATGCTGCCTCAACATCTGCTGTGTGAGCCGCTCTACCACTTCGGTAATGGCCTGCCGGCGAGGCGAACGCAGGGCCTCCATTTGCTCAAGGTACTGCGCGTCGGTGAGATTCTGGCTGTTCTCAAAAAGTGCTTGCTGCTGCGTATCAAAGGGCTCTGTCGCCGACTCGAACGCACCGGAAAACTGCTGCTTGAGGTGGGTTTTCCAGAACGCCAGCTGTGAAATAAAACGCAAGAACGTGGGGGACAGCTCTGCCGTGCGCACTTGGGAGTGCGCCACCTCCAGACTGTCGCTGGTCACATTGGCAAATTCTCCATATTGAATGTGCTTGGGCTGCCCCGGTAGCTGCAGGGTTTTGGCCAACCCTACCCGGAATGCCAGGCTGACTTCCAGCGGGTCCACGGACGCGTTTTCGACAGCGTAGGTGGCCGCAATTTTCTCCAGCTCGCTGAGGCGAAACAACCCTCGGCCCAAGTTTAACAGCGCCCCGGAATTGCCTTTTACACGACCGGCCTGCTGCGTTGCCTTCTCGACCTCCTTGAGCACCTCCATCTGACTGAAAATCTGCGCGGCGTCGTCTGCGCAGTTCGCCGGATGAGCCGCCAGTTGAAAGACCTGCTCGCGCAGATCGGTACTGTCGTGGGTCGACTGCAACACGTCCCAGACCCGCTGGGTCAAGTCCTCGTGCACATGACGATTGTCGGCAGTACCGGACAGCTCAGCCAGCAAGTGGAACAACGGCGTCGAGTCCGGGTCATCCCGCAGGTTGGCCCACACGGTAGATTTGTGGGCCTCTCGGGCGGCCACCTCGTCCGGCAACCACAATGCCCTGGCCTTCAGTTCGGTCATGCGTGGCTGATCGTCCTCTACAAACCCCATGCCAATTCCCACTTCGTCACGGTAACGCGTAAGCGCGGTTATCGTGGTACTGGAGAGCGGGTTGCCGCCCAGGTCAATCGACTGGCTGAAACTGCGTGACACCGTAAACAACCACTCAGGCAACACGGTGATCACGTTATCGCGCAGGTCCACTTGCTCCAGGTGAGCCAGGCGCCCAAGCCCTGCGGGTAAGTCGACGATTTTGGTGTCCTGCAACAACAGGGTGTGCAGGTCACGCATCCGGCTGACATCCACCAACTTGTCCAGCGGGTTGTGGCTCAGATCCAACAGGCGCAACGTATTCAGGTCTGCCAGTTTCAGTCGGGTGTATTCGGTGAGCACAAGACGGTTGCGGGGCATCGACAAACTTTCCAGGTCGAGCATTCGCGAGAATACCTCCGGCAAGCGGGTCAGGCGGTTACGCCCCAGTTTCAAATGCTGCACGCCTTTAAAGCACTTCAGGAAATAGGCGACGTCATCGCCCAGTCGCATGTTCCTGAGTGACAACTGCCGAACATGGTCGAAACGTATGTCGGCTGGCAGCGTCGGCAGTGAGCCAACGCGCATCCCATCCAGGTTCAAACTGGCAACGGACGTCTGATGCTCATCCAGAGCAAAGCTTTGACGCCGCCAACACGCTTCAATGCGCTCAGCCACCTGCTGGCGGCTAGTACGAACGTCACTCAGGCCCGGCTGTGTCTCCATGCCCTGGATATCGGTTTTCCAATGCTTGAGCAGCGCGCGCAAATGACCGAGTTCTGCCTTCAAACGTTTGACCGCCTTGGCCCGGGCCAGATGGTCAGCGCCCAACGTCATCAATAGCGAAGACACTTGAGCCTCACTGAACAATGGGTACAAACGCTTTACCTTACGCACCAGTGCGGCTGGATGAACCAACGGCCCCGTCGGCAAATCGGCCATTTCACAGCTCACCCCCTGCGACGCCGGTTCGCTGACCTGGCTGGAAAAAGCCTCGGCAGCCAGTTCCCGATCGCCTTTCGCTTGCGAGGCACTCATGTATCGCAAACGCCAAATGTTACTGGCGTCCTTCAGCGGCAATCCCAATGCCACTCGCTGGCCATCCATCAGCGTTGCATCGATCGCCTCGAACAGGCCCTCCGGCCCGGCATAAGGTCCACCGAGACTGCGGCCGTTGTCGTTGAACGCTTCAAACCCTGCGTTCGACCTGACTACTACTCGCCGCACACCAGCGTCTTTGAACGCGCCCAAGGCCAACAAGTCGCCTTGAGGCGAGTCCTGGCGCAACTCAAGCCGCAGCTCTGCCCCCCATCCCGCCAAGCGCGGCATTGTCCGAACAGCGATGAGGGCAGTATCCAGGCTGGCCAACTCTGGCTGCTCAAACCCCATCAAGGCGCGGTCCAGGCGTTGTGCCTCAAGAGCACGTTGCACTGACTCGGCCAACGCCATGGGAACCCGTTGATTATCGCGCAGGGACTCACGCTGCACGGTGGTCGTTTCGGCCATCAATTCGCGCATCAGCGTGCAGGGCAATTGCGGGTAGGTGCGCCTGAGCAACGCCCATTCCGGCGGTACGGGCCCATCATAGGTCTGATACAACTGCTCAAACAGCGGCTTGCGATCAGCCTTCAGATGCGCGAGCAACTGACGCGCCAGCACGGTGTGCGCCTGATCGGCGTCTACGCCCTCTCCCAACAAGCCGGTCTTTTGAGCGTCATCCAGCCCGGACAACAGCACTTCAAACACTTTCCCCTCACTGAGCATCGGCTCGGTGATCGTCAAACGCAGGCCTGCATCGTAAGGTTCGCTGGCTGGGTAACGCGCCTTGACACTGCGCTTTGCATCCAGCACCTCAAAATAGCGCCCCGCGGGCCACCCCGGTAACAGGGGCAAGGCATGCATCTGCAAGGTCGAGTTTTCAATGTTGGGGGAAGCACCGCTTTCCAACTGCCAGTTCAAATCGCGAATGGACTGATCAAGCCTGAAACGTTCGTACAGATCGCTAAACCGTGCGGGAAACGGCAGACACTCCTGGGCCTGATAGACGCCCCAATCATCGGGCAAATCCATAATGGCCTTGATCTGTAGAAGTTTGCGAGGAGGGAGCGAAGAGCCGGGACCTATCGGTTTCAACCGCGAAAAGAGATACTCCGGGTTCTCCCACTCGTCGGGCTTCTCGAACGCAAAACGCCAGCTACCTTCACCGTTATGCAGCAATTTCGGGCGATAAGCCGTCTGCCGCACCGGGTGGCTGGCCCGCCATTGATCCAGTTTCGCGTCGAACGCGATCCGGTGGATACAGTCATTGACCTTGACGTACGAATGCCCCTCCACCGTGTAGATTCCCGACGCGTCGGCAACCTGCTCGTCGCCGAGGCGCTGATCATGGACGTATTGCGTGGTATCCGGACGCCACAGCCGCTGGTTGCCCACAGCGGGGTTTATCACCTCGAATTTACGGAAAAAACCATTCAGATTAAGGCCGGTACGCTGCATGGCCGAACCGACAACCTTGCTCCCTGCCGCGAACAACACCATCGACGTGATGTTTTGCGCGATCACTGCCAACTGCTGGAACGCCTCATTCTTATCACCACGGCGCCAGTCTTCAATGCCCTCATAGAGTTCGCCGAGCATCTGGCCTACCGCCACGGCTGTCATCAATAACCCCAGCTCCGGGACGACAAACCCTGCGAGGTTGAGCACCGTCAAACCGGCGTCCAGATACGTCTGCAAGCGCTGCTCACGGACGTCCTCATCGACCTCGGCCACCGGCACCGCCAGGGCCCGTGCATCGGCTTGCAGCTTTGCGGCGTAAGTGTCGAAAAAGTGCCGCGCCAGGCTGACCGTAATGGGGTTGGCGTCCAGCGCCCCCAGGCTCTGGGCTTGATCGAAACGGGTGAAGAACCCAACCCGGTCCCCCTGGCTCAGGTAACGCGTAAAGAAGGCACGGTACGCGGCCAGTGCAAGCTTGCGCTTGAGGTAGACCTGAAAGTCGTCAAGCGAGGCATACTCAAAGAATGGCCGTTCCGGTTCATTGGGCATGTACACCACGCAAGGCGCTTGCGGGTATTGCGCAATCGAGCGAGCGGAAAATACCAGAATGCTCCACAGGCATCCGCCCTGGGTATTGAGCCCTTGCCAAATGACCGGGCGCCCGTCGTACAGCACCCCTTCGGCCTGGGCCTGGGACGGCGTCAATTGGCGGTCCAGCAATGTGCACAACATCGCGTAGGTGCCTTGGGTAATGTCCCCTCGCATCAAGGCAATATGGGCGTCGATTTTTACGTCCAGGATTTTCATCCGGCCGATATCGGTCGCTACATTATTGAGGTAAGGCTTATCACCTGCCGGGTCGCTGTCAAGTTCAAGCACGTCACTGATGTGCTGCTGATACAAGCGGCCAAGATCCAGGGCGCGACACCCCTGCGCAAACTCGAGGGGTGTAATGCCAATGACTTCACGATCAGCAGACCCCGACTGCAACAGCGACCCGACGGGAAAGTGCTGCGCCCGGGCTTCATCCTCTGAGAAATTCTGCATCGCCACATGCAGCAGGCTGTCCTGCACCAACCTCACCGTCTTCACATACTTCAATGGCAAGACCTCTTTCTCGTATTCGTTTACCGCACGAATAAAAAGATCTTTTTTGGGGTCCACAACCCGTTGCCATCGCGTAGAGCAGTATTGCTTGAGCCGCTCACTGCAAAACTCATCCAGCGCCTGCAATGGCTTCAATCGCTCGGCGACGGCTGCCTGGGCATCTGCAACCTGCAGGGCATCTTTAGTCAATGCATCCAGCACGCCGGGCGGCGCGTTGACCATCCAGCCAGGCAGTTGCTTTTGCAGCACCTGAGCTTTGTCCAGATCGCCCGTCATTTCCAGCAAGGCCGCTTGCAGCTGGCTCTGGGTCAATTGGCTCAGTTTATTGTTCAAATCATCCTGGGTGCGCATCAGCAATATCCTTTATTGCCTATCAATCAAGGAATGACGATACCGCAGCAATCTGCCCAGGATTAGCGCTGATTGTTGATGGCTTGGAGGCTGCGCACAGCAGTTTTTTCCATGCAAAATCTATTGGGTTACCACCCGCAATCAGCCCTCTGCCCCGTGATCGGCTAGAATGGCCGCCTTGCCTTTGTCTGCTTTTTTTATGAGTCGCCCATGAACCCCATCACCCACGCCCAGCTCGATTGGGATGACCAAGGTCGACCGCACTCGCGGGTCTTCGATGATGTGTACTTCTCCGACAAGTCGGGCCTTGAAGAAACCCGCTATGTGTTCCTTGAACAGAACCGCTTGCAGGCGCGCTTTGCGGCCCTGCCGGTGGGTGGGCGACTGGTCATTGGCGAGACCGGCTTCGGCACGGGTTTGAATTTTCTCTGCGCCTGGCAACTGTTTGAACAGCACGCCGTGGCCGGTGCGCGACTGCACTTCGTCAGTGTGGAAAAGTACCCTCTGAGCCACACCGACCTGCAACGCGCCCTGGCCCTTTGGCCGGAACTCAGTGCCTTCGCCGAGCAACTGTTGGCTCAGTACATTGCGATCCATCAAGGCTTCCAGCGCCTGGTGCTGGATAACGGCCGAGTGACCCTGACGCTGTTGATCGGCGACGCCCTGGAGCAATTGCCGCAACTGGACGCGCAAATCGACGCATGGTTTCTCGACGGTTTTGCCCCGGCCAAGAACCCCGACATGTGGACCGCTGAGTTGTTCGCCGAACTGGCGCGCCTGGCGGCACCGGGTTCGACCATCAGCACCTTCACCAGCACCGGCTGGGTACGCCGGCTGATCAATGCCGCCGGGTTCAAGATGAAACGCACACCGGGCATCGGCCATAAATGGGAAATACTGCGCGGTGAGTTCCTCGGCTGGCCCGAAGATACGCCACCGCCGGCCACACCCAAACCCTGGTTTGCGCGCCCGGCAGGCATCGAAGGCGAACGCCACGCCATGGTCATCGGCGGCGGCCTGGCCGGTTGCGCCACCGCCGCCAGCCTGGCCGCTCGCGGTTGGCGCGTGAGCTTGCTGGAACGTCACGCCGCCCTGGCCCAGGAAGCATCGGGCAACCCGCAGGGCGTGCTGTACCTCAAGCTGTCGGCCCATGGCACAGCATTGTCGCAGCTGATACTCAGCGGTTTCGGCCACACCCGGCGCCTGCTGGAGCACTTGCAGCGCGGCGTTGACTGGGACGGTTGCGGTGTCCTGCAACTGGCGTTTGACGCCAAGGAAGCCCAACGCCAGGCGCAACTGGCCGAGGCCTTCGCACCGGATCTGTTGCACCTGCTGGGTCGCGAGCAGGCTCAACAACAGGCCGGCATACAATTGGCCCAGGGCGGGCTGTTTTTCCCCGAAGGTGGCTGGGTACATCCACCGGCGCTGTGCCAATGGCAAGCCACGCATCCGCTTATCAAGGTGCTTACCCATCACGAGGCGCTGGAGCTGCACCGCGTCGACGACCAGTGGCAAGCCCGTGACGGCGATGACGTACTGGCAAGCGCCAACGTGGTTGTGCTGGCCGGTGCAGCCGAAATCAAGCGATTCCCGCATAGTGCGGGCTTGCCGCTCAAGCGCATTCGCGGGCAGATCACACGTTTGGCGCAAACTCCGGCGAGTGCGGCATTGGCCACCGTGGTGTGCGCCGAAGGTTATGTGGCACCGGCGCGCCTTGGCGAACACACCTTGGGCGCCAGTTTTGATTTCAACAATGAAGACCTCACCCCCACCCTCGCCGAGCACACGGGCAACCTTGCGATGCTGCGGGAGATTTCCGAAGACCTGCTGCTGCGTCTTGGCGCTGACTCACTAAACGCCGAACACTTGCAAGGCCGCGCCGCCTTTCGTTGCACCAGCCCTGACTACCTGCCAATCGTCGGCCCCTTGGCCGAAAGCGCTGCGTTCCAACAGGCTTATGCCGTACTGGGCAAAGACGCCCGGCAAGTCCCGGATACGCCCTGCCCGTGGCTGCCGGGCCTGTATATCAACAGCGGCCACGGCTCACGCGGGCTGATCACCGCGCCCCTGTGCGGCGAACTGCTGGCCGCCTGGTTGAGCGACGAACCGCTGCCGGTGCCGGCAAGCGTGGCCGAAGCCTGCCACCCGAACCGGTTTGCCTTGCGCGCGCTGGTTCGAGGAAAACCGGCGACACGCTGATCGCGGTGAGGGAAGAAACGACGCCGTCGCGAGCATCGCGGCTATTTGCCTTATAACTTATCGGTCTAAAACTCCACGCATAGCACTGGGTCAGTTTCTGGGTACGCGCCCTGTCGGGCGTATCGAGTATTGCCCTCCCCAACGGAAAAACCGGTAAGGAATTTATGTGTGGACTAGCTGGCGAGTTACGCTTTGATCATCAACCTGCCGACCTGGCAGCAGTAGAGAGAATCACCCATCACCTTGCCCCGCGAGGCCCGGACGCCTGGGGCTTCCATGCCCAAGGGCCGATTGCCCTGGGCCACCGCCGCCTGAAGATCATGGACCTGTCGGACGGCTCCGCCCAACCGATGGTCGACGCCCAGCTGGGGCTGTCCCTGGCGTTCAATGGTGCAATCTATAATTTCCCGGAATTGCGTGAAGAGCTGGAAGCCCTGGGCTACGCCTTTTATTCCGGCGGTGACACCGAAGTGCTGCTCAAGGGCTATCACGCCTGGGGCGAAGCCTTGCTGCCCAAGCTCAATGGCATGTTTGCCTTTGCCATCTGGGAGCGTGACGCGCAGCGCCTGTTTATCGCCCGTGACCGTCTGGGTGTGAAGCCGTTGTACCTGTCGCGCACCGGCCAGCGCCTGCGTTTTGCCTCAGCGCTGCCGGCCCTGCTCAAGGGCGGCGATATCAACCCGATCCTGGATCCGGTCGCACTCAACCACTACCTCAATTTCCACGCTGTGGTGCCTGCACCGCGCACCTTGCTGGCAGGCATCGAAAAGCTGCCGCCGGCAAGCTGGATGCGCATCGACGCCAACGGCAACACCGAGCAGAAAACCTGGTGGACTCTGCCCTACGGCCCGCACGAGGATGAAAAAAACCTCAGCCTCGAAGACTGGACCGACCGCGTGCTCGACAGCACCCGCGAGGCCGTGGCGATCCGCCAACGTGCGGCCGTGGATGTCGGCGTGCTGCTCTCGGGCGGTGTCGATTCGAGCATGCTGGTGGGCCTGCTGCGGGAAGTCGGCGTGCAGGATTTGTCGACCTTCTCCATCGGTTTTGAAGACGCCGGTGGCGAACGTGGCGACGAGTTCCAGTATTCGGATTTGATCGCTAAACACTACGGCACCCGTCACCACCAGTTACGCATCGCCGAAAGCGAAATCATCGAGCAACTGCCGGCAGCGTTCCGTGCCATGAGCGAGCCGATGGTCAGCCATGACTGCATCGCCTTCTACCTGTTGTCGCGGGAAGTGGCCAAACATTGCAAAGTGGTGCAAAGCGGCCAGGGCGCGGATGAACTGTTCGCCGGTTACCACTGGTACCCGCAGGTGGACGGCGCCAACGACCCGTATGCCGCCTACCGAGACGCATTTTTCGACCGCAGCTACGACGACTATGCCGCCACCGTCGCGCCAAAATGGCTGACCGCCAACGACGCCGCCGGTGACTTCGTGCGCGAACATTTCGCCATGCCCGGCGCGGACGCCGCCGTGGACAAGGCCTTGCGTCTGGACAGCACCGTGATGCTGGTGGACGACCCGGTCAAACGCGTCGACAACATGACCATGGCCTGGGGCCTGGAGGCGCGCACGCCGTTCCTGGACTACCGCCTGGTAGAACTGTCAGCCCGTGTGCCAGGCAAATTCAAATTGCCCGATGGCGGCAAGCAGGTGCTCAAAGAAGCCGCGCGCCGAGTCATCCCCAGCGAAGTCATCGACCGCAAGAAAGGCTACTTTCCGGTGCCGGGCCTCAAGCATTTGCAGGGCGATACCTTGAACTGGGTGCGCGATCTGCTGATGGACCCAAGCCAGGATCGCGGCCTGTTCAACCCGGCCATGCTTGACCGCCTGCTGACCGACCCGCAAGGCCAACTGACGCCGCTGCGCGGCTCCAAACTATGGCAGCTGGCAGCGCTGAACCTGTGGCTCAGCGAACAAGGAATCTGATCGATGAAACCTCTTGCAGCGGCTTACAGCCAACGCTTGCTCAAGGGCCAGGCGCCGACCTACGAGCGCCTGCAGGCGCGCCTGGCTGAAGACGGCAGCCCACTGGGCGCCGAGCCGATTGCCGTGCATTGCGGCTGGGGCCGGTTATTGATCGGGCATACCTTCCCGGACCCGGCCAGCCTGGCCCAGGAGCTGCTCAATGAGCAGGCCGGCGAGCGCGACATCGCGCTGTACGTGGCGGCGCCCCAGCAAATCCTCGGGATTGACCCGCAGCAGTTGTTCCTCGACCCCTCCGACACCTTGCGCCTGTGGTTCAGCGATTACCGCCCCGCTACGCGGGTATTTCGCGGCTTTCGCATTCGCCGCGTGCAAACCGACGCCGATTGGCGGGCGGTCAACCAACTCTACCAAGGCCGTGGCATGTTGCCCGTCGACGCCAAGCGCCTGACACCACGCCATCAAGGCGGCCCGGTGTATTGGCTGGCCGAGGATGAAGACAGCGGCGCTGTGATCGGCAGCGTGATGGGCCTGAACCATCAAAAAGCCTTCCACGACCCGGAAAACGGTTGCAGCCTGTGGTGCCTGGCGGTCGACCCGCAGTGCACGCGCCCCGGTGTGGGCGAGGTGCTGGTGCGCCACCTGGTGGAGCATTTTATGAGCCGTGGCCTGAGCTATCTCGACCTGTCGGTGCTGCACGATAACCGTCAGGCCAAAAGCCTCTACGCCAAGCTCGGTTTTCGCGCGCTGACCACCTTTGCGATCAAGCGCAAGAACGGCATCAACCAGCCGCTGTTTCTCGGCCCCGGCCCGCAGGCAGGCTTTAACCCGTATGCGCGCATCATTGTCGAAGAAGCCCATCGACGTGGCATTGATGTGCAAGTGGATGACGCCGACGCCGGCCTGTTCACCCTCAGCCACGGCGGGCGCCGTGTGCGTTGCCGCGAATCGTTGAGCGACCTGACCAGCGCCATCAGCATGACCCTGTGCCAGGACAAGAGCCTGACCCACAAGACGCTCAGCGCAGCGGGGTTGAAACTGCCGTCGCAACAATTGGCCGGCAGTGCCGACGACAACCTGGAGTTTCTCGACGAGCATCAGCGCATCGTGGTCAAGCCGCTCGATGGCGAACAAGGCCAAGGCGTGGCAGTGGATCTGCAGACCATCGAGGAGGTGCAAAAAGCCATCGAGACGGCGCGTCAATACGACAGCCGTGTGCTGCTCGAAAGTTTCCACGAAGGCCTCGACCTGCGCATCCTGGTGATCGGCTTTGAGGTAGTTGCCGCTGCAATTCGGCGCCCGGCCGAGGTTACCGGTGATGGTCAGCACTCTATCGGTGCTTTGATCGAAGCCCAGAGCCGTCGCCGCCAGGCGGCCACCGATGGTGAAAGCAAAATCCCGCTGGACGCCGAAACCCAACGCACGTTGCACGCCACCGGTTACGACTACAGCAGCATCTTGCCCCGTGGCCAAACCTTGGCGGTGCGCCGTACCGCCAACCTGCATACCGGCGGTTGCCTGGAAGACGTCACCGCGATCCTGCACCCGACATTGGTAGACGCCGCCGTGCGCGCCGCCCGTGCATTGGACATTCCCATGGTCGGCCTGGACCTGATGGTGCCCGCCGCCGACCAGCCCGAGTATGTGTTTATCGAAGCCAACGAACGCGCCGGGCTGGCTAATCACGAACCGCAACCGACAGCGGAGAAGTTTGTGGATTTGTTGTTTCCGCACAGTCAGCCGACGGCTTGAGTGATGTGTTGCCTGGACTGGCGCCATCGCGGGCAAGCCCGCTCCCACAGTTTGATCGCGTTCCAATGTGGGAGCCGGGCTTGCCCGCGATGAGGCCGGCACAGCCTATGAACCTCTCAGCACCTCATCGAAACCATCGATGCCCTCAACTCATCAGGAGTTTCCATGACCCGAACCATCCCCGAACCGGATCTCAACTACCTGCAGAAAGTGCTGCTGGAAATGCTTGCCATCCCCAGCCCCACGGGGTTCACCGACACCATCGTGCGCTACGTCGCCGAGCGCCTGGAAGAGCTGGGCATTCCCTTTGAAATGACCCGGCGCGGTACCATCCGCGCCACGCTAAAGGGCCAGAAAAACAGCCCCGACCGCGCTGTTTCCGCGCACTTGGACACCATCGGCGCCGCCGTGCGGGCGATCAAAGACAACGGCCGCTTGACGCTCGCACCGGTGGGCTGCTGGTCGAGCCGTTTTGCCGAAGGCAGCCGCGTCAGCCTGTTTACCGACAACGGCGTGATCCGTGGCAGCGTGCTGCCGTTGATGGCCTCCGGGCACGCATTCAACACCGCCGTAGATGAAATGCCGGTGAGCTGGGACCACGTGGAATTGCGCCTGGACGCCTACTGCGCCACCCGCGCCGATTGCGACTCGTTAGGCATCAGCATCGGTGACTACGTGGCGTTCGACCCACTGCCGGAATTCACCGAGAGCGGGCATATCAGCGCCCGCCACCTGGACGATAAAGCCGGTGTGGCCGCCCTGCTTGCCGCACTCAAGGCGATTGTCGACAGCGGCGAACCGTTGCTGATCGACTGCCACCCGCTGTTCACCATCACCGAAGAAACCGGCAGTGGCGCCGCCGCCGCCCTGCCCTGGGACGTCAGTGAATTTGTCGGTATCGACATCGCCCCGGTCGCGCCCGGCCAGCACTCCAGCGAACACGCGGTGAGTGTGGCGATGCAGGATTCCGGCGGGCCGTATGACTATCACCTGTCCCGTCACTTGCTGCGCCTGGCATCGGAGAATGAACTGCCGGTGCGCCGCGACCTGTTTCGCTATTACTTCAGCGACGCCCACTCGGCAGTCACCGCCGGCCACGATATTCGCACCGCGCTGCTGGCGTTTGGCTGCGATGCGACCCATGGCTATGAGCGCACACACATTGACAGCCTGGCCGCACTCAGCCGCCTGTTGGGCGCGTACATCCTCAGCCCGCCGGTATTTGCCAGCGACGCACAGCCGGCCCAGGGTTCGCTGGACCGGTTCAGCCATCAGATCGAGCACGAAACGCAAATGGAGAGCGACACCCGCGTGCCGTCGGTGGACAGCCTGGTCGGACAGAAGTCCTGACACTGGTAACTGCTGGTCACAAAGGCCCCGGCGCAGTAGCATCGCCGGGTTCCTACCCGCGAGGCTTGTATGCTGATTCCCTACGACGCGCTTGAAGTCGACACCCTGACCCGCCTCATCGAAGACTTCGTCACCCGCGACGGTACTGACAATGGCGACGACACGCCCCTGGAAACCCGCGTACTGCGCGTGCGCCAAGCGCTGACCAAGGGCCAGGCCCTGATCGTGTTCGACCCGGAGAGCGAGCAATGCCAGTTGATGCTCAAGCACGACGTGCCCAAGCATCTGTTTGACTGAGCAGGGTTCAGCGGTTGGGTTCGGCGTGGGTTTCTGTGGCCTGGCGTTCGAGGATCTTGCGATACACCTCGGCCCGATGGACATTCACACCCACCGGGGCGTCGATGCCGAATTTCACTTGGGTACCGTTGAGTTCGAGGATGTGCAGGGCGATGTCATCGCCGATGGAGATGACTTCGCCCACAGCGCGGCTTAAGACCAGCATGGCGGTTGTCCTTTTGGAGTGACAGGACCTTGACCATGCGCGATTGGATTTGGCGCAGCAATGGCTTGCAGTAAAATCAGGAAAGGCCTACGTAGCCCGGTAATTTTTCTGACAGACAAGCCCCAGTTTCTGATCGTTCCCACGCTCCGCGTGGTAACGCATCCGGTGACGCTCCGCGTCACGCCTTCAAAAGCGGGACGCGGAGCGTCCGGGGCGGCATTCCCACGCGGAGCGTGGGAACGATCATCATCAGCCCTTGGTTGCCTGGGCCTTGGCGCGCATCTTGTCGGCCATCAGCGTCATCTCGTCATACAGCAACTGCGGGTTCTTTTGCTTCAACGCCCACGCCATGCGCCCCTGCTCGTGGGGCAAAATCATGAACTCCCCTTCTGCCACCCGCTGATAAATGTAATCGGCAATATCCGCCGCCGAAATCGGTGAACTCTCCAGCAACTTGCCGACCTGCGCCTTCATCGCAGGCGTTGGCCCACGGAATGAATCCAGCAGGTTGGTCTGGAAAAACGACGGGCATACCACATGCACACCGACTTCCTGCTGCTTGAGCTCCACCAGCAAACTCTCCGACAACGCCACCACACCGGCCTTGGCCACGTTGTAGTTGCTCATTGCCGGCCCCTGCATCAGCGCAGCCATGGACGCGATGTTGATAATCCGTCCTTTGCTCTTTTCCAGCAGCGGCAGGAACGCCTTGCAGCCCTTGACCACGCCCATCAAGTTGATCGCAATCTGCCAGTCCCAATCTTCCAGGGACAATTCGGCAAAAAAACCACCCGAGGCCACGCCAGCGTTATTGACGATCACATCAATGCCGCCCAGCTTCACTTCGCAAGCCTGGGCAAAGGCGGTGAGCTGGCTGTAGTCACGCACGTCGCAGCGCTGGATAAAGCCATCGCCACCGGCCTCGCGCACCAGCTTCAGGGTTTCCTGCAAGCCTGGCTCGCTGACGTCCGACAAGGCCAACTGCCAACCCTCGCGTGCCCAGCGCAGCGCGATTTCGCGACCCAGGCCGGATCCGGCGCCAGTGATCATCATGCGATTTTGCATAGGTAAGTAGCCTTGTAGTTCACGGAAGAAGTGATCGGCAGTGTAGCGAAGGTTTTTCCTGCACCCACGCACCATCCAATTGATGAATGCCTCAGGCAAACCGCCAGCCAGGTAGCAGCCCGGCTTATAGCGTAAGTTCAATCTTTTTCAACTAAGCGCCCATTATTGCGAACGCATTAAAAGAAATAAGCCAGTGTGCGAAATGCTTTAAGAAACTATGGAATTTTCTCCACAACGGCACAGTCGGAGTTGTTAAGGCGTCCGTAAATAAACCCACGGGCCTGTCGTTAAACAACCGGTCTTTTCAGAAGGCCTACAAGGAAAAAAACATGAGCCTGATTCTGATCATAATTCTGATCCTGCTGCTGGTCGGCGGCCTGCCGGTGTTCCCGCACTCTCGTAACTGGGGCTATGGGCCGTCGGGTATTCTGGGTGTGGTACTGGTGGTACTGTTGGTGCTGTTGCTGCTCGGCCGGATATAAAATCCGGACAAAAAAAAAGAGGCCTTCTAGAAGGCCTCTTTTTTTATGCCCGGATTATTAATCCGGCTTGCCGTCGATCACACCGGCGGTGTTATCCAACAGGCTCTTGGTGGCCGTCTGCAGGAACGACTCAAGTTTCTGTTTCAGCGCGGCTTCGTCCGGCGATTCAGGAATCACCTTACCGGTCGGGTTAGCGCCCAGTTCGTATTCCCACAGTTTCGGCGGCATCTCTTTAGGCAGTACCAGGATGCGGTCAGCAGTGACCAGAGCGACGGTCTGGTCGCTGCCCGACGGTTTGATCACGCCAAAGCCCTTGTCGCCTTCCGGCAGGTTCAACAAGTCGCGGCCCCAGCACTGGTGCAAGGTGTCGCCACCCAGGCGGCCCATGATGGTCGGCACGATGTCGATCTGGGTACCCACGGTGTGGTCACGCTCGCCGAACTTCTCCTGCATACCCGGTGCAATCATCAGCATCGGTACGTTGAAGCGGCCCAGGTCCATCTCGGTGATCTGCTGTTCATTACCAAAACCGTGGTCACCCACGATCACGAACAGGGTTTCCTTGAAGTACGGCTCTTTACGCGCCTTTTCAAAGAATTGGCCCAAGGCCCAGTCGGAGTAACGCATGGCCGTCAAATGCTCGTTGAGGCTGCCACGGTCGGTGACTTTCTCGACCGGCAAGGGCGTCGGCAACGCATACGGCGTGTGGTTGGACAGGGTTTGCAGCAGGGCGTAGAACGGCTTGCCGCCTTCGCGGGCCTTCAGCTCTTCCAGGCCACGGTTGAACATGTCCTGGTCGGACACGCCCCACGTCGGGTCGGAGAACACCGGGTTAACGAAGTCGTTGCGCCCGATGAAGTTGGTCATGCCCTGGTTGCTGAAGAAGCCCGACTGGTTGTCCCAGGCGAAATCGCCGTTGTAGACATACACGTCGTCAAACTTGCGCGCGCTGAGCAACTGCGGCAGGCCCGACAGCTTGTGGCTGCCTTCCGGGGTCTGCATCAGGTATTCGAAACCCGGCAGGTTCGGGAAGCACGCCATGGTGGCGAACATGCCCTGATGGGTGTGGGTGCCGTTGGAGAAGAAACGGTCGAACAACAGGCCTTCCTTGGACAGTTTGTCGAAGTACGGCGTGATGTTGCCTGGGCGGCCCAGTGCGCCGACCGAGTGACCGGCGAAGCTTTCCATCAGGATCACCACGACGTTCTTGATCGGCAGGGTTTTCTCGGCCGGTGGCGTGTAGTCACGGCGCACGGCGGCGGTGTCGGTATCCACCAGTTTCTCTTGCGGCAACACCAGCATGTCACGCACGGTCTGGGTAGCCTGCGGCTGGTCCAGCGTGGCTTTCCAGATATTCGAGCGCTCTTCGGAGAAGCGCGACTTGGCTGCGGCGATCAACGACAGGGTGCCGTTCAAGCCCAACTGGTTGGCGAAGTTCGAGTCGGTGGTGTAGACATCACCCCAGCGCAGCGGCGGGCCTTGGCGCAGGGTGCCACGAATGGCGACCACGGCGATCAGCAGGCACACCACGAACACCGCAATGCGGCTGTACCACGGAGCAACCTGGCGAGTGCCGACGGTGCCGCCGCTGAACGGACCACGTGGGCGTGTCGCACGGTCGGCGCCCTTGAAGGCGATGCTCAGGATCAGCGTGCCTACGGCCCAGGCCAGCAGGTAGCGCACCACCGGGAAACCGTACCAGAGCATGCTCATCACGGTTTTCGGGTCTTCCTTCACGTATTGGAAGACCAGGCCGTTGAGGCGCTGGTGAAACTCGCGGTAGAAGTCCATCTCCATCAGGCCCAGGAACAGGGCAATGCTGGACGCGATGGTCAGCCAAAAACGGAAGAACCCGCGCGCCGCCATGGCCCGTACGCTGAACAAGGCCAGCAGCAGCGGAACCAGTGCGTACATCACAAAGCGGATGTCGAAGCGCGTGCCGTTGACGAAGGCCTCGAGGAAGGTCGAGGCCGGCGTGTCGAGGATCATCTCGCGGTTGTAGACCAGCAGCGCCAGGCGCAGCAGGGAGAACATCACCATCATGACCAGCGCGCAAAGCAGCGTGTATGCCAGATGGGATTTGACGGTCGGTTGCAGCAAGCGATTAGAAGCTCGCTGCTGACTCAGGGCGTCCGGGTTTGCCATGTCGTTCTAGGACCCATTGGAAGTTTAAGTTTCGAAATTATGCAGTGGCGTCCGTCCCTCGCCCAGGCTGGCTGGGGTAGGCGGTTAACGCGGTGGCGCAAATGGTGCCCGATCAATGGCATCAACGCTATTAATTACTGAATGTGCGCCGTGGCCCGGCCTTTAATGGCACGTGAGTTAGAGCCTTGGGAGAGCCGTAAAACCGCCGAATTGTCTTGGAAAAGATGTGAAAATTGTGTGCAGCGAATAGTTTCGACACACAAAATCCTGAGTACGTTGGAAACCACTGTGGGAGCGGGCTTGCCCGCGATTGCAGTGTGTCAGTCAAAACATCTGATACTGATACACCGCTATCGCGGGCAAGCCCGCTCCCACATTGACTGTGCCCACTCTAGATGGAGTGGGCGAACGATCAGATCCGCATGTTACCGCGCGGCCCGGCAATCGCCCAGATAATCAGGCCCAGTACCGGCAGCAACAGGATCAGCAGGATCCACAGCACTTTGGCGCCGGTGCTGGCGCCACTTTTGAACACGTTGATGATCGCCCAGATATCCAGCGCCAGGATGATCAGGCCGATAAGACCGTTGAAAGTGGAACCCATGGTGTCGCTCCTAAGTGAGGGCATGCACTTGTAGGATAGTCAGCGTTTGCCTGGGTTCCGTTTTATTTCAGACGTGCACAGCGACTTTCAAGGCTTCCAGTGACGGCTCGGCCTTGATCCCCACTTCGGCGCACAGTTGCAACACGCGCGGCAGGTCATTGCCGTACACCAGCACCGCCTGGATCTCGTCATCGAGCAATTGGCTGAAGTTAAGCAACACATAGCCGCCATCTTCGGGGCTCAACGCGCTCATCTGGATCTGGATGCGGTTCAGCGCGGTGAGGTCTTCGGTCTTGGCCAACTGCTTGGGCTTGAGGTTGAACGCCACGCCCGGGCCGAACGAGGCGACGATCTGCGCGAACAGATCGCCATAGGTGTCGGCCTGGAACAGCACCGTGTCCGGCAGGCTGCCAACCACTACCCACTCACCCAGAGGGATAGGGAACGTGTCGTCGTAGTTGATATCCGGGTTCGCCGCCAGAAACGCCACCGGGTCCGCGTAGGCTTGGGCGGCTTCTGTGGCGATGCGCGCCACCTCGTCCTCGCCCATGACGCCGGCGCTGATTTTGCTGATAAGTTCGACGAGGGCGGTTTGCATGGGAAGGTCCTGTGGCGGGCTGGTTTTTGAGGGCGCGTAGCCTACACCAGTTTCTGCAACCGTGCCGCCGTATCCGCCGCGCCCATGGTTTGCGCGGCAGCCAGCGCGGTCGCGCCCTGGGCATCGACGGCCTTGGGGTTGGCGCCCTGGCCGAGCAGGTAGTCGACCATTTCAACGCGGTTGAACATAGCGGCCAGCATCAGCGCTGTGCGCCCGTCCGGGGAGGTTGCATCCACCGGCGCGCCGCCGTCGATCAACGCCTTCACCACCGGCAGGTTGCCTTTGAACGCTGCACCGGCGATCGGCAGCTGATTTTTGTCGTTGGCAATCAGTGGGTCGGCTTTGAACTCGAGCAACACTTTTACCGCTTCGACATGGCCGTGGTAGGCAGCGAGCATCAATAAGGTGTCGCCGTTGTGATTACGAAAATTGGCCGGCAAGCCTTTGGCCAGCAGCGCAGCCAGCAGCGCTGCATCGCCTTTGCGGGCCACATCAAAAACCTGCTCGGCGAATTCGGCGGCTTCATCGTCAGTCATTTGTTTGGGCTGGTCTGACATGCGGGGGCTCCTTGTCTGCGAATGTGTATAAGGCGCTCAGTGTCGCGAGGGAGTTCCCCGCTGTCATGGCTTTTTTGTCAAAAGCATTCATAGCCAGAATCAATAACGGAACTGCCCGCCCTGGATCTGCGCCAGTAATAGCCCGGTGACCGGTACATAACTGTCGGAGCCGGGCAGCCATGCGTACACCGGGTCGTTACCGGCCTTGTCCGGGTCGAAGGCTTCCTCCTTGAGCTTGACCTTCTGGTATTTGAAGGTGCCGGTGGTTTCCATCTTGACCTTGATGCGCAAAAACAACGGCACCGCATAGTGCGGTAACTGGCCGTGGGCAAACTGCAACAGCTCACGCATGTCCAGGGCCGCCAAGGACTCGCTTGGCGTGATGGCGACCATGCCTGCGCGGCCATTGGTGTTCTCGATCTCGACGCCATAGGCCACCACTTCGGCGATCTGCGGGTGCTGCAGCAACACGTTTTCCACTTCGGTGGTGGAGACGTTTTCGCCCTTCCAACGGTACGTATCGCCCAGTCGGTCGACAAATTGCGCATGGCCAAAGCCAATACTGCGTAGCAAGTCGCCGGTATTGAAGTAGCGGTCACCCTTCTCGAACACGTCCGTGAGCACCACCTTGCGGTTCTTTTCCGGGTCGGTGTAGCCGTCGAACGGCGACTTTTCATCGATCCTGGCCAGCAGCAAGCCCTGCCCGCCAGTTTGCACCTTGCGCAGGAAACCATCGCTGCCACGCAGCGGCTCACCGGTTTCGTGGGAGTACTCCACCAGCGCCCAATGCTGCAGGCAAAAGCCGATGGTGTTGTCGAAATTCAGCACATTGGTAAAACCGATGTTGCCGTCGCTGGCGGCATACAGCTCGCAGATGTGCTCGACGCCATAACGCTGCTTGAACTGCGCCCAGACACCGGGACGCAAGCCATTGCCGACCATCTTGGTGACTTTATTGTCGCGATCCTGCGCACTGGGCGGCTGGTCCAGCAGGTAGCGGCACAGCTCACCGACATACCCCAGGGTGGTTGCGTTGAATTTGCGCGCATCGTCCCAGAACTGGCTGGCGCTGAATTTACGCCGGATGGCGAAACCCGATGCGCCGATAATCGCCGAACCCCAGCACACGCACAGGCCCGTGGCGTGGTACAGCGGCAAAGTGCAATACAGAACGTCGTGCGGCCCCATGTCGAGGGCGATGCTGCCGAAACTCACCGCCGTCTTGGTCCAGCGCCCGTGCTTCATGATGCCGGCCTTGGGCAAACCGGTAGTGCCGGAGGTGTAGATATAGAAGCACGGGTCGTTGAAGAAGATTTGTCCGCTGCTGGCCGGGTTGTCCACCGGGCTGTCAGCGCTGGCGGCCATGAGGTCGGTGTAGCCCTGCGGCACCGCGTTTGAGGACTGATCCGCCACAAACCAGCTGCGCTCGGCCGCAATCGACACTTGCTCGCGCACCGCCGCATAGGCGTCTACCAATTCTGCACCTGCCACGATCGCCGCCGGGTTCACCAGGTTCAGGCTGTGCACCAGCGCCGCCTGGGTTTGCGCGGTGTTGAGCATGGCGCAGATACCGCCCAGCTTGGCCACGGCCAGTACGCTGAGGAGCAGTTCCGGGCGATTTTCAATAAACAGCGCGACCACATCACCCTTGCCGATGCCCTGCTCATGCAGGTAATGCGCGATACGATTGGCGCGCTGGTTGGCTTCGCGGTAGCTGAGCACGCTGTCGCCGTACAACAACGCCGCGCCGTCGGGGTTGCGCAACGCAGCCTGTTCAAAGTGCCAACCGAGGCCGCAAGGCTGCGCGGGGTCGGTGACATTCGCGGCGCGCATGCCACGCACTACGCGTGGCAAAGCTCGAACAATCGCAGGCACCTTACGTAAGAGCTTGCCCCACGTGATCATGTCGTCTTGCTGATGGCTCATGGCGGAACGTCCTTTTTCTTATTCTTCGTATGATCCAGACATAGCGGCAGCCCTGTAGGCAGATGCCGAATGCCATGCGGGAAAATACGCCTGCCATTCTTTGACTGTACATGCGGGATTTGAAAAGTTTTGTATCCCGAGTCGGCTTCCACCGAAAAGGAATTTTGCCCAACCGAGGCGGTCTTTATCTTCGAGGCTGACCTGAAACAGCTGGCGCGAATAACGCAAAATGCAGGATGCACGATGGCCATTCATGCAAATTGCACGAAACCGAAAATCTGTAAAATTTTTAACTAATTGATTTATAACGACTTTTTCAGATATCCAATACTGGCACAATCACTGCACCTATCTCTCCATGCTTGCCAACTTGAGCCAACGGAGCTGATAGACATGAGCCTGATCCAAGATAAATTCGCTTCTGTATTCTCCCAATACGACGTCACCACTCAGCCACGTCCAGACGGCGGTATCCTGCTGACCCTGCGCAACAGCGAAGGCAAACAGGTCAAGCGTTCGATATCGTATCAACAGCTGCACACCGCTGACCAACTGACCTGGGTGATCAGCGCGATCCGCCGCGACCTGGCCGAACAAGCCAGTGAGCTGCCACAGATTTCGATGCTGCAAAGCCAGAACCGCTTTGCCCTGCCGACCTACCACTCGGCATAAACCACCGATAACCAAAAAGGGCCGCGACGCTTACAGGC
>NZ_VBVZ01000239.1 GCF_005863185.1 Pseudomonas edaphica | reverse complement strand
CGGTGTACCTGATACACCGAGGTGTCAGTATCGCAGGCAAGCCAGCTCCCACATAAAGCTCGCTCCCACATTTTTTTGTGCCTGGTATTACCTGGGTGCCGGGACTAAATCCCAGGCATAAAAAAACCCCGCTTTTAAGGGCGGGGTTTTTTCGACTAAGTCAGTACAAGTTAGATAACTTGAACTTCTTCAGCTTGCATGCCTTTCTGACCGCGGGTAGCGATGAAAGAAACCTGTTGGCCTTCTTTCAGGCTTTTGAAGCCGTCGGATTGGATAGCTTTGAAGTGAACGAACAGGTCGTCACCGGATTGTGGAGTGATGAAGCCGAAGCCTTTTTCATCGTTGAACCACTTAACGGTACCAGTTTGGCGATTAGACATGGTGTATCTCCTTGGACAAAGTTAACTGCGACTCAGGAAAAGCCCTGGCCGAGACTGAGTGCAAAGAGCAGGAAAAATTCTTGGAGATGGTTGGATCGAAATTCAACATATCGTGTAGAGATTCTCAGTGACACAAGCAGCACAGTGGCGCCACCTTAACCCTTTTTCCGGGACGTGCCAATGGTATTTCCGAAGGTTTCTCTATTTTCGTGACTGGCGGTGGTATTTACAGTCACCTGGCACTGTAATGTGGGGCCCGGCCCCGCTGGCTGCCGCTTATAGACGGCTGCACATTCATCAACAAATGCCCTGCGCCCTTTGAACCCCAGGGCCAGCCCCGGTAAGATGCCCAACAGAATTTTTCCACCTCGCTATTCAGGACACCCGCCATGAGCATCAAATCGGACAAGTGGATTCGCCGCATGGCGCAAGAACACGGCATGATCGAACCTTTCGTTGAACGCCAGATCCGTGGCGAAGGCGCGGCTCCCGTGATTTCCTACGGTGTTTCCAGCTACGGCTACGACGTACGCTGTGCCGATGAATTCAAGGTGTTCACCAACATCAACTCGGCGATCGTCGATCCGAAAAACTTCGACGAAAAGAGCTTCGTCGACGTTAAAAGCGACGTGTGCATCATTCCGCCAAACTCCTTTGCCCTGGCGCGCACCGTGGAATTCTTCCGTATTCCACGTGACGTGTTGACCATCTGCCTGGGTAAAAGCACCTACGCGCGCTGCGGCATCATCGTTAACGTGACGCCGCTTGAGCCGGAGTGGGAAGGCCACGTGACCCTGGAGTTCTCCAACACCACCACCTTGCCGGCAAAGATCTACGCCAACGAAGGCGTGGCGCAGATGCTGTTCCTGCAGTCCGACGAAGCCTGTGAAGTGTCCTATAAAGACCGCGCCGGCAAGTATCAGGGCCAGCGTGGCGTTACTCTCCCGCGCGCTTGATCGAAAGGTCTTACACGCAAAGGGAATTAGTCTGCGTGAAGTGACTCTATTGGGTGTACTGCCTCGGTGCGTGCAAAACGCGCCGAGCCACGCTTGAGGAGTACTTTATGAAGATCGACCCGCGAATCAGCGCCGAACTCGCCCGGCTTGAACCCAACCAGATTGGTGTTCTGGCCTGGTCCCTGATGGCCGACCCAGCGTATGCGGGCGGCATCCCTGGCCAACCTGACGAAGATTGGCCGCAGCAGCCCACCGAGCCCGGTGAGCCAGTCCTTCCCGATGAGCCGCCTCCCGCGCCTGTCGCCTGACTTATCAAAAGACATGGCTGGCGCTTCAGCACACCGGCCATACGTCTTGATCGCCGATCACAAATACTCGCCGATCGTCGCTTTTCTCTACGGAGTAACCGCCGGTAAAAGCTCCGAATGCCGGCAGCAAGCTGATCTTCGAGCCGATCTGGAAGCACGGCAAACGCAAACTCTGCCGACCTTTGCCGCGCAACCGGTACACAGGATGCACATGCCCGGCCAGCACATGCTGGCTGGGATGGGCATCCGGCTCATGCTGCAATGCAAACGGCCCCATCAATAGCGGCTCGGCCACCACTTCAATCCTCAAGTCGGCAGGCGGGTCGCCAGCGCGTTTATCGTGATTGCCGCGAATTAAGGTCAGGTTCAGTGCGTGATTGCGCTCGCGCCAGGTTCTCAAGGCGCTCAGGGTGCCGCTGGCGTGCGAACCCGGGCCGTGCAGGAAGTCACCGAGAAAGATCACCTGCGCGCACGGCAGGGCCGATAACAGGCGGTCCAGGCGCTGCAGGTTGTCGGTAGTGGTGCCCTGCGGCACCGGTTGCCCGAGGCTGCGATACGCCGAGGCCTTGCCAAAATGCGCATCGGCGATCAGCAGGCACTGGCGGGCGGGCCAGTAAATCGCCTTTTCCGCCAGCAGCCACAACTCCTCACCCTCAAGCGTCAGCGAATAATGCATCAACGTTTCCCGGTATCCGCGACTTTTTCCAGGTCCTTGACCATGCGTGCAATACGCTCGGACAGCTTCTCCGAACTCATGCTCTCGCGCATTCGCTCAACCAGCAGTGGAAAAGCCAGCGGCGTCGGCCGTTCGATCATGTGCAGGTCGAGTTTCAGCGCCGACAAATGACGCAATGTCTCTTCCAGCCGACGAATATCCAACTCATCACGCAGGACTTCTTCTCCGGCCTGGGTCAGCAAAAGGTTCTCTGGGTCGTATTGTTTGAACACCTCAAAGAACAAGCCGCTGGAAGCCTGCACCTGCCGTGTGCTTTTCGGCGCGCCAGGGTAACCGGCAAACACCAGCCCGGCGATGCGGGCGATTTCGCGAAAGCGGCGCAGCGCCAGCTCACCGGCATTCAAGCTGGCCGCCACGTCCAACAGTAAGTTCGTTGGGCTCAGCAACGCTTGATTCAACACAACCGGCCAGTCCACCGGCGTAGCGCTCAATAGTTCCAGCCCGTAATCATTCACCGCAATCGAAAAGGTCACCGGCTGGCCTTGGCTGACCCTCCACGCCAGCAGGCTCGCCAGCCCCAGATGCACCTGGCGACCGGCGAACGGGTAGAGAAACAGGTGCCAGCCTTCCCGCGACTTCAGGGCTTCCGCCAGCAAGTACGCACGTGTCGGCAGTCCAGACCAGCGCAACTGGGTTTGTAACAGGGGTTGCACCGCCCGCATCTCCGGGCCATCGAAGTGCCCGTGGGCGGCTGCATCAAAGCGCTCGACCACCGCCTGCGCCAATTCATTGGATAGCGGCATGCGCCCGCCATTCCAGCGCGGCACGGCAGCCTTTTTCGCGGTGCTGCGCCGTACATACGCGGTCATGTTTTCCACTCGCACCAACTCCAGCAAACGCCCTGCAAACAAAAAACCGTCGCCAGGCTTGAGCCGGGCGATAAAACCTTCCTCGACACTGCCCAGATTCTTGCCGCCGCCGCCCTTGCTCCAGAATTTCAACTGGATACTCGCATCGCTGACGATAGTGCCCACGCTCATGCGATGACGCCGCGCCAGGCGTGCATCCGGCACGCGCCACACGCCATGCTCGTCGGGTTCCACTCGGCGGTAATCCGGATAGGCCGTCAACGACAAGCCGCCATGGCGCACAAACCCCAGCGCCCAGGCCCAGTCGGCGTCAGTCAGGTCACGATAAGCCCAGGCGTCACGCACCTCCGCCAACAGCGCATCCGGGGTAAAACCACCGCCCAGGGCCATGCTCACCAAGTGTTGTACGAGCACATCCAATGGCTTGTAGGGCGATTCGCGAGCTTCGATGCGCCGCTGCGCTATCGCGTCCTGGGCGGCGGCGGCTTCCACCAGTTCCAGGCTATGGGTTGGCACCAACGTCACCCGTGATGGCCTGCCTGGCGCATGACCAGAGCGCCCGGCGCGCTGCATCAGGCGTGCCACGCCTTTGGCCGAGCCGATTTGCAGCACGCGCTCCACTGGCAGGAAATCCACACCCAGGTCCAGGCTTGAGGTACACACCACGGCCTTGAGCTGACCGTCTTTCAGGGCCCGCTCCACCCAGTCGCGTGTTTCACGCGACAGCGAGCCATGGTGCAGGGCAATCACGCCCGCCCAGTCCGGACGCGCCTCCAGCAACGCCTGGTACCAGATCTCCGACTGTGCCCGCGTATTGGTAAACACCAGGCAACTGCTGCTGGCGTCCACTTCGGCCACCACCTGCGGGAGCATCTTCAAGCCGATATGCCCAGCCCAGGGAAATCGCTCGGTGGTCGGCGGTAACAAGGTGTCGACCTTCAGTTCTTTAGCCGTCTGCCCCTGCACATTGATCCCACCGCCTTGTGGGACAAGAACCTCAAGGGCGTGAGACTGATTGCCCAAGGTCGCGGAAATCCCCCACACCATCAAATCCGGATGCCAACGCCGCAAGCGCGCCAACGCCAGTTGCAGTTGCACGCCACGCTTGTTACCGATCAGTTCGTGCCACTCATCCACGATCACCATGCGCAGGTGCGCCAGGCTGGTCTCACTATCGGCACGCGCGAGCATCAATGTCAGGCTTTCCGGGGTGGTCACCAGCGCGGTGGGCTGACGCCGGGTCTGGCGCGCGCGTTCGCTGCTGCTGGTGTCGCCCGTACGCAGGCCGACACTCCATGGAATCTCCAGTGCCGCCAGTGGCGCCTCCAGGGCGCGCGCCGTGTCGGCGGCCAAGGCGCGCATGGGCGTGATCCACAACACCGTCAGTGGCTCAGCGGGCGCTTTGCGTTTACCGGTGGCGGGCGGGCGAGTGACGGCGAAGCGGTTGAGGGCGGCAAACCACAGCGCATAGGTTTTACCCGCGCCGGTGCTGGCGTGCAGCAGGCCTGATTGGCCGTCTTTAACCGCCGCCCACACGGCTTTTTGAAAGGCGAACGGCTTCCAGCCCTTGGTGGCAAACCATGTTTTGGCGAAATCGAGGGGTTTTGCCATTCGGCGGCTGACGCTCTGGAGGCTCTATGTCAGAGACCCTCCAGGCGTCGCAAAGGTTTACTTCAAGTTACCGCTCAGAAATTGCTGCAGGCGCTCGCTCTTCGGGTTGCCCAACACATCTTCGGGCGTGCCTTGCTCTTCCACCAGGCCCTTGTGCAGGAACAGCACCTGGTTCGACACCTTGCGCGCAAAGCTCATCTCGTGGGTGACCATGATCATGGTGCGGCCTTCCTCGGCCAGGCCCTGGATCACTTTCAACACTTCGCCGACCAGTTCGGGGTCGAGGGCCGAGGTGGGTTCGTCAAACAGCATCACCTCCGGCTCCATGGCCAGGGCGCGGGCGATGGCCACCCGTTGCTGTTGGCCACCAGAAAGGAACGCCGGGTATTGATCGGCCACGCGTGCCGGCAGCCCGACCTTATCCAGGTAGCGACGGGCACGGTCTTCGGCGTCCTTCCTGTCCTTCTTGCTGCAACCCAGTACCCGGCGCGGCGCCATGGTGATGTTTTCCAGCACGCTCATATGGCTCCACAGGTTGAAATGCTGGAACACCATCGCCAACCGCGTACGCAGGCGTTGCAATTCGGCGTCGTCGGCCACGCGCATGCCATGGCGGTCGCTGACCATGCGGATCTGCTGGCCATCAAGGGTCATGGCGCCGTCGTTGGGCGTTTCCAGAAAGTTGATGCAGCGCAAAAAGGTGCTTTTGCCCGAGCCGCTGGCGCCGATCAGGCTGATCACATCACCGGTGTTGGCCTTGAGCGAGACACCTTTGAGCACTTCATTGTCGCCATAGCTTTTATGCAGGCCTTCAACGGTCAATTTGTACATGGGGCGTGCATCCTCAAGGCGAAAGTAGGTAGCCGCTGCGGTAGGCTTGCGTGCCTGCAATATGGCTGATCACCATGCCGGCAGTGGCCATGCGCCGCAGCGAACGGGCGTAAAGCAGGCCGGCATGTTTGCAGTGCACAGGCGTTACGCGGTCAGTAATGGGGTCGATGATTTCGGCGATCAGTTGCCCGGCTTCCAGGTATTCACCGGGCAGGGCGCTGAACACCAGCAAGCCGCCGACCGGCGTGGCCACCGGTTCCACGCCCGCCAGCGGCGTGGCCGGGTAGGGCAGCTCGGGCAGGGGCGCCGCGTCACCTTTAATGGCACCGAAGTGAGTCAGGTAATCGATGATCGCCTGGCAATCCAGCGCCGCCAGGCCGTGGTTGACGTCGCCTTGGCCGCGCAGTTCGACGGTCACCGAAAAGCTGCCCATCGGGATCGGGAAGCGCTCGCCGAAGCGTTGCTGCAACTGCCACCACACCAGCGTGAAGCACTCGTCGAACGACTGCCCGCCGGAGTCGGTCGCCAGCAAGTTGGCTTCCGAGCCGATATAGCGCGCCAGCGGCTCCACCTGCGGCCAGGCCTCGGGGGTGGTGTACAGATGTGCCACGGCTTCAAAGTCGCAATGCAGGTCCAACACCATGTCGGCATCGCAGGCCAGGCGTTGCAACACCAGGCGTTGGGATTGCAGCTGGGTAGCAGGCGTTTGCGCCGCAAGGGCCAGGCTCAGGGCGTCGCGAATAAGCTCGACGTTGTGCGTGGGGTCGTCGCCCAGCAGGTCTTCGACCTGATTGCCGACCTCCTCACTGAGGTCGACAAACAGGCGATTGAAATTTTGCCCGCTTTCCAGCTCGTAGCGGCCCAACGGAATGTCCATCAACACCTGCTCAAGTCCCACCGGATTGGCGATGGGCACCAGCACGATCTCACTGCGCAGGCGCCCAGCCGCCGCCAGCTCCGCCAGGCGCAGCTTCAGGTGCCAGGCCACCAGCATCCCCGGCAGCTCATCGGCATGCAGTGATGACTGGATATAGATCTTGCCTTCAGCCTGTTCCGGGCCGAAGTGGAAACTGTGAACCTGCCGCGCCGTGCCCGGCACCGGCGCGATCAGTTCATGCACCTGATGACGCATGACGACTCCTTAGTGGCTCGGCCCGAGAAAGGCCAGCCAGCGACGTTCCGCCAGACGAAACAGCCCGACCAGCGCGAAGGTCACGGTCAGGTAGATCAGCGCGGCGATGCCGAATGATTGAAAGGTCATGTAGGTGGCCGAGTTGGCATCCCGCGCCACCTTGAGAATGTCCGGCACCGTCGCGGTAAACGCCACCGTGGTCGAGTGCAGCATCAGGATCACTTCGTTGCTGTAGTAGGCCGAGGGCATGATCACATAGGCATACAGCTTCCAACCGCTCAGGCCGTAAGCCTTGGCCGCTTCGACTTCGCCATGAGCCATGCTGCGGATCGCGCCGGCGAAAATTTCCGTGGTGTATGCGCAGGTGTTGAGGGCGAAGGCCAGAATGGTGCAGTTCATCGCGTCGCGAAAGAACGCATCCAGCACCGGTTGCGCGCGCACGGCGGCGATGCTGTAGATGCCGGTGTAGCAAATCAACAGTTGGATATACAGCGGCGTGCCACGAAACAGGTAGGTGTAGAACTGCACCGGCCAGCGTATGGAGCGTTTGCGCGAAACGCGGGCGATGGACAGCGGAATCGAGACCAGAAAGCCGATCACCAGCGCCGCGCTGAGCAGCCACATGGTCATCGCCAGCCCGGTGATGTGCTGACCGTCGCTATAAAGGAAAGGCCGCCAGTATTGCTGGATAAGTTCGATCATCGCACGGCCTCCCGGGACCCAGCGGAGTAGCGGCGCTCAAGCCAGCGCAGGACGACGTTGGATGCACTGGTGATCAGCAGGTAGATCAGCGCCGCGATGACCAGAAAATAGAACAGCTGATAAGTACTCTTGCCCGCATCCTGCGCGGCCTTGACCAGGTCCGCCAGACCGATGATCGACACCAGCGCGGTGGCCTTGAGCATCACCATCCAGTTGTTGCCGATGCCCGGCAAGGCAAAGCGCATCATCTGCGGGAAGGTCACGAAGCGAAACCGCTGCCCGCGCGTGAGCCCGTAGGCGGTCGCCGCTTCCAGCTGGCCACGCGGCACGGCGAGGATCGCGCCGCGAAACGTCTCGGTGAAATAGGCGCCATAGATGAAGCCCAGGGTGATGACCCCGGCGCTGAATGGGTCGATCTCGATGTAGTCCCATTCCATAAAGTCGGTAAAGCCGGTCAGCCAGATTTGCAGGCTGTAGAAAATCAGCAGCATCAGCACCAGGTCGGGCACGCCGCGAATCAAGGTGGTGTAGAGCTGGGCGGGGATGCGGATCAGGCTGACGCTGGACAGTTTGGCGCTGGCGCCGAGCAGGCCCAGCAGGACGCTGACGGCCAGGGAGGCGACCGACAGTTTCACGGTCATCCACGTACCTTGCAGCAACAGCGGGCCGAACCCCTTCAAGCTGAAGGCACCCAGCCCCAGGGTTTGCAAAAGATCTTCAAACATGAATTCAGGACCTAATGGCGATAAAAAAGCGCCCACCGCAAACCGGTGGGCGCCGGGGTGTTATTTACCGCTGTAGAGGTTCAGGTCGCCGAAGTGTTTCTTCTGGATGGTGGCGTAGGTGCCATCATCGTGTAACGCTTTGATACCTTTATCGAGCAAGGCCTTGAGGTCTTTGTTACCTTTTTTGATACCGACCGCAGTTTTGGATGGCAGCAGTGGGTCATCGATGGCCTTGCTGACTTCGTAGTCAGCGCCGGCTGGCGACTTCAAAAAGCCCAGTTCGGCTTGCAGCATGTCCTGTACGGAAGCATCCAGGCGGCCCGAGGTCAGGTCGGCGTAGACCTGGTCCTGGTTGGCGTAGGCCTTGGTGGTCACACCGGCTTTGTCCAGCACGGCCTTGGCGTAGGCTTCCTGGATGGTGCCTTGCTCGTAGCCCACGGATTTGCCCTTGAGGGACTCAGGCGTGGAGAAGTTCGCGCCCTTTTTGAACACCAGGGACGTCGGGCCGGAGAACAGCTCGCTGGAGAAATCGATCGCCTTTTCACGGGCTTCGGTCACGGTCATCGAGGAAATCACGCCGTCGAACTTGTTGGCGTTGAGGCCTGGAATCATGCCGTCGAAGTCGCTTTCAACCCACTTGCACTTCACTTTCAGCTCGGCACAGATCG
>NZ_VBVZ01000238.1 GCF_005863185.1 Pseudomonas edaphica | reverse complement strand
CCTCCTTGATCTCTAATCCTGCTGCTCCCACATCCAATGCCAACCCCACATAAGTGCCCTTCCCCAACCACTTCGACACCTGCGCCACGTCCCCGACCCGCTGCGCATACCCCGCAATCTCACCCTTATGCAGAAAGCTTTTGGTCGATATCCCTAGCACCTTCTTCAACGATTGATTGCCCCGCAACCCCGTGCCAAACCGCGCCGCGCCTTGCAGTTGCGCGTCCAACTGCCGAAACAGCCCTTGGCGCTGACGAGCAAACTCTCCCCGCTCCAACCCACCGCCCTTCAACCGCTGATGCAAGCGCTCAATCGCCTCCAGGGTCTGCGCCACCTCATCCAGATGCCGTGCCCACGCCGACGTGGCGCTGCCGATACCAATCGACCCGTTCGCCAGCAAGCTCTGCAGCAAATCGTAGTTATTGATTACCGCCGAACCGGCCGATGGCTCCAGCCCCCAGCGAATCTGCTCGCCATAACGCATCAACCAAGCTTCTTCACTGCGACAGCTGAAGCTGAAGTCGTCAGGGATAATTACCAGTTGCCCCGGTGTTACCAGGCCAGCACGTAAGTGCCGGTTCAACACGTCAAAGTGATCAGAACGCTGACGATTTGGCGCCCCGCCCATCGCCCTGGATTTCAAACTGCCGTAGTCCGTTGTGCGGTCATTGATGAACCCCTGCGCCATGCCTTCCATCCCGGATGCAATGAAGATGGCGGCGGAATATAGGCAAGCACAGGCGGCCCGCACACAAGGGCGGGCGCGGGAAATCACATTTGGGAAGTTGCCTACTCGGCAGAGAAAAATCGCCTACAAAAACCCGCGATTAATACCCGGTCATCTCCAGATACCCCACACCACCGTCAAACTGCACCGGCCCTTCCCAGTACGGGATACTCAGGTTCATCCATGCCTTCGGGTTGACGGCCTGGGGCGTGATATCCAGTTGCTTGCCGGGAATTTTCAGTGACCAGCGCGTAGGAACAGCGCGCCCGTCAACCTCGGTGGTGGCCAGCGGTATGAGTTGAATATCGGCGTTATGCAGGGTCTGGGTGTGCCCTTGCTGGTCGATCCAGGTGCCGGTCAGGTAACCCGCGCCGTCCTTTTGCCGCACGCGAAACAGCATCAACTGCTCGCCACCGTCCAGGTGCAGGGAGAACCAGTCCCAGCCGGTCTGGCTGGCGGCCAGCGGCTGGCTGCTCCATTCGCGGTCGAGCCAGGCCGGGCCGCTGACCTGGTAGGTGGTGCCGTCGAGCGTGACATTGCCTGCTGCGGTAAAAAACGGCTGGCTGTAGTAGTAGGACGCCTGGCCTTGATCGGATTTGCGGCTGTAGCCGTTATCACCTTGCAGCACCAGCGGGCGGCTGGAAGTCAGGTGCAAGTCGTAGGCAAACTGTGGGCCTGTGGCCTTGAGTTGCATATCGGCCAAGGCGCTGGCGGCATCGGGCCGGGTGGCAAAACTCCAATCGTCGAGCCAGGCAGTGAATGGCGCTGCCTGGGCGCCGGCCTGGCCAACACCGCCACGGGCGTAGCGCTCGGCGGCGTAATGCCGGGTGGCGGAGGTGACGGCGGCGTGGCCCAGCCAGATCGTCGAGTCACGCCAGCCCGCATGTACCGGCCCGGCCTTGAGCGCGTTGCGAAACAACGTCCATTGCACGCCGAACACATGGCCTTGGGCATCCTTGAGGTTGGCGGTGACGTACCACCATTCGATGCGAAAGCCGGGGTGCGGGCCGTGGTCTTCGGGAAAGCTGAAGACCTTGCCAGGCACCACCTGGGCGAAATCCGCCGCTTCACTGCCAAGGCCGGCGAAGCTTTCCTGCGGCGCGGGGGCTTTGTCGCAGGCGGTCAATAGCAACACGGCGGCCCAGCACCAGGGGTTAATCTTCATGGGCAAAGGTCCTCAGCAAATCCGCCGGGCGGCTGCGGTACAACTGCCACAGCGGCCAGGCCGAGGCCAGCAGCGTGGCAAGCATCGCCAGCCCCAGCAATTGCGCCAGCTGCCACGGGAACACTTGCAATGGCAGGCGCCAGCCGAACGCCTGCACATTGATCACCGCGTCCAGGCACCAGGCCAGCAGCAGGCCCAAGGGTAAGGCCAACACCAGCGTCAACACCGCCAGCAGCCAGGTTTGGCCGAGGTTGAGCAGCATCAGTTGCCGGCGCGTCACGCCCAGCGCCCACAGCGGTGCGAGTTGGCCAAGGCGGCTTTGGCTCTGGGTCAGCAGGCTGATAAACAGCGCCACACCGGCGACACCCAGTGTCAGGCTGTTGAGTGCCGCGGTGGCGGCGAAGGTGCGTTCGAACACCTGGCTCGACCAGCCTTTGAGCTGCTGCTGATCGACGATGCGGCTGTCCTCCAGGGCAAAGGCGCGCCGCACCTCCTGCACCAGCGCCGGCACATTGCCGGGCAGTACGCGCAGGTTGAAGCGCGCCGGTGCCAGGCCCGGCCAGTGCGCCAGCAGGTGTTGCGAATTGACCAGCAGATGGCCCTTGGGGTTGCCGTAGTCGGCGTAAACCCCCACCACTTTTGGCGACCACACGCCTTGCGGCGTGGGGAGCTTGATGGCGTCGCCCAGGCCCACCTTCAAGCGGCGCGCCAATTGCTCGCTGAGCATCACGCTATCGCCCTCCAACAGTTGATCCCACGGTGCGCTGACGGCTTGCAGCAGCGGCCAGTGCTGGCGATAGGTCGGATCGTCGACCACCCCGAACACATCCGCCGGCCAGCCCTGCAATTGCACCGCCACCTGCCAGGTGGGCAGCACCGCCTGCACCAGCGGTTGCCGCGCCAACCAGGTGGAAAGCTGCTCAGCCTGGGCCGGGTTTTGCGGGTTGAGGTACAGCTCGGCGGTAAGGCGTTGTTCCAGCCAGTTATTGAACGTCTGGCGAAACCCCGAAGTCATGGAGCCCGCACCAATGTTCGCCGCCAGGGCCAACAGCAACGCCATCAGCGCCAGGCTCAAGGCCGGCAACTGCTGGCGGCAGTCGGCAAGAAACCACTGGCCCAACACCGAACGGCTACGTCCAAGCACCGCCGTCAACAGGCCATTGAGCACCACCGGCAGGCCGAGCGCCGCGCCCAGCAGCAAGGCTGCCATCAGCACAAACCCGGCGGCGAGGCTGTTACCCCACCACAGCGCCAGCACTGCAATCGTCAACGCAGTAGCCGCCACCCAACCCTGACGTCGCAGCCAGCGCCCGTGTGCCTCATGCCAGGCCTGGGCATTGGCCAGCGCCAGCAAGGGCAAACGCGACGCGCGCCACAGGCTGCTGGCGCCCGCCAGCAGCGCGCCGAGCAGGCTCAAGCCCAAGCCGGCCAGCCACCACCACGGGCTGAGGTTTAATTGGCCCGCCACCTCGGCGCCATACAGCCCGCGCAGGCTGGCGGCCACATCCGGGAGCAACAGGCTGGCCAGCAGGTAACCACTGATCACACCCAACACGCCACCCAGCAACGACAACACGCCCAGCTCAACCGCCAGGCTGACGATCAGCAGGCGCGCGCTGACCCCGCAGGCACGCAAGGTACGCAGCAAGCCACGGCGTTGCTCCAGGGCCAGGCCGATGGCGGCGTGGACAATAAACAGGCCGACTACAAAGGATAAAAAACCCAAGGCATCGAGGTTCAGGTGAAAGCTCTCGGTGAGGCGCGAGAGGTTGTTGTCCTCGCCTTGCTTGAGTTGCAGCGCGGCGGGAGGCGTCGGGTGGGTGGCGGCAAAGGCCTTGTCCACCAGCAGGCGCGACAGACGCCCCGGCATGTCCAATAACGGTTGGGCGAAGCCGATATCGGTCAGCAACAGGCCGGGAGCCATGTCAGGCTGAACCTGCAATGGTGGCAACCGTTGGCCGTTCGCCGTCAACGGTCGCGCACCGGCCTGCAACCCCAACGCCTGCAAGGTTTGCGCGGCGATCCAGGTTTGCCCAGGCGGGTTGAAAAACCCGAGCATCTGCGCCTGGCTCAAGCGCTGCCCCGCCACCGCACCGCCACCGGGCAAGGACAATGGCTCGATGCCCATCAATTGCAGGCGCAGATCTTCATGCCCCTTGAGCTGCAGCCGCCCCTGCACCACCGGCGACACCGGCCAGCCGGCGCGGCGCAGTTCGGCAAACAGCGCTTGCGGGAAGCTCGCGCTGTCCGGCGCAGTCAGGCTGGCTTGGGGCTCACCGCCGATCAATTGGCTGGCACGTGCATAGCTGTCGCGCGCCTGGCTGTTAAGGGCTTGCACGCCGGTCAACAACGCGGTGGCCAGCCACAAGCCGGTGAGCACGCTGAAGAACTGCACCGGGTGTCGTCGCCAATGGCTCAACAATGCGCGCAGCGCCCAATAAAATACCCTCATCTCATGCGACCACACGACCACGCCGCAACACCACCTGGCGGTCCAGGCGCGCGGCGATGCGCGGGCTGTGGGTGACCATCAACAGGCTGGTGGGGCTGTCTCGCAGCAGGTCCAGCAGCAATTGCAGCACGTCATCGCTGGTGGCCTCGTCGAGATTGCCGGTGGGTTCATCCGCCAGCAACAAGCCGGGGCGCGAGGCCAACGCACGGCCCACCGCAACCCGCTGCTGTTGGCCGCCGGAGAGTTGTTCGGGATAACGCTTGAGCAAATCGCCCAGGCCCAGGCGCTCAACCAGTTGCGCCTGCCATTGCGGGTCGAAGCGCCCGGCCAGACGTGCCTGGAACGCCAGGTTGTCGTCGACACGCAAACTGCCGATCAGGTTGAACTGCTGGAACACCAGGCCGATTTCGGTACGCCGCCAATGCGCCAGTTGCGCCTCGCTCAGTTGGTCCAGGCGCTGCTCGCCCACCTGAACAGTGCCACTGTCCACACGGTCGAGCCCGGCGACCAGATGCAGCAACGTACTTTTTCCGCTGCCGGACTCGCCCATCAGCGCCAGGCTGCTACGCTCTCCCAGGTACAGGTCGACACCCGCCAGCACCGGCAGTGGACCTTGCGGGGTGGCGTAGCTTTTAACAACACCTTGCACCTGCAACATAAACACGCTCGTTTAAAGGACTGCAAACGAGCATAACGGCTGGTTGACGGCCCCACGCAAATTTTTCACATGGATTTCACCGCTTGCCCACCCTCGCCCCTCTAAATTGCCCGCCATGCGTCGCTAGACGGCAACTTGTTAGTTACCGCCCACGGCAACTTTTAACCGTCGGATGTTCAGCCAAAAGACAGCAGCGCTATGACACGCTCCGCTTCAACTACGGGCATCCGTCAGTGCGTTGCGCCTATTTGAATAAAACACTGAAGACAGTGCCCATGGTGAATGATGTGGTTGACCTTACCCTGACCAAACCGCGCTCACGCCGGGGCTATCTCAAGCGCCTGCGAAAGTGGTGGGCGGGCCTTGCCGTTATCGGCTTGCTGCTCGCCGGTTTCCTGGTGTGGCCGTTCTCGCCGCGCGACCTGAGCGTCGGCAATCGCCTGCTGACCTCGCAAGTGCTGCCGGCCTGGCGTAATGGCGACCTGATCGTGCTGGTGCGTCACGAAGAGCGCTGCGACCGCTCGCCCAATGCCTGCTTCGGCGCACCTGAAGGCCTGACGACCGTCGGCACCCAACGCGCTGAAGAAGTGGGCAAGGCCTTCAAACTACTGGGCCTGGAAAACAGCGACATCGTTGCCAGCCCGGCCTTGCGCACGGTACAGACCTCGCACTTCATGTTCGGCAAAGCCGAGCTGACCGCTGGGGAAAAGACCATCTGTGGCGAGGACATCGATGAAGAACTGCTCAGCCGCAAACGACCTGGTCGTAACCTCGTCTTTGTCACCCACAGCGGCTGTATTGCCGACTTCGAAAGCGCCCTGGGCTACCCCCATGCGACGTTCTCCGAGTACGGCAGTGCCCTGTTCGTGCGCGTACTGGCCAACGGCAAATTCGAGACGCTTGGCATCATGAAAGGCCCCGCCTGGGCCGCCGTACTTAAAAAGCTATAGACACTTTTTTACCTATAACTTTCTTCATGTTCAGCAAAACGACAGCCCTGTTCTGGCATGTTCAACTGCGCCCGCTACTATTGGACGTCATGAATACTTTCATCGACTTAGTGAACTTAGTGATTCTTCCTACAAACTTTTACACATCTGCTTACTTCGCCATTAAACGTCAAGGAGCGACGTTTTCATGACTCGACTGCTTAAACCCTTACCTCTATTGCTATTGGCCTTCGCGGTATTCTATCTACTGCCCATGGGCCTGCACGGTTTGTGGATCCCGGATGAAACCCGCTACGCCCAGATCAGCCAGGAAATGCTCCAGAGCGGCAACTGGGTCGCACCGCACTTCATGGGTGTGCGCTATTTCGAAAAACCTGCCGCCGGCTATTGGCTGATCGCCCTCGGGCAGGCGGTGTTCGGCGAAAACCTGTTCGGTGTGCGTGTGGCTTCGGCCTTGACCACCGGCCTGAGCGTGGTGCTGGCCTACCTTATCGCCCGCCGCCTGTGGAACGACCCACGCAAAAGCTTCGCCTGCGCCCTGCTCTACATGAGCTTCGGGCTGGTGGCTGGGCAAGCAGGTTATTCCAACCTCGATCCGCAATTCACCTTCTGGGTCAACCTCAGCCTGGTAGCGCTGTGGTTTGCCCTCGACAGCCGCACGCCGCGTAGCCGTCTGGGTGCCTGGGCAGTGTTGGGCGTGGCCTGCGGCATGGGCTTTATGACCAAGGGCTTTCTGGCCTGGCTGTTGCCCGTACTGATCGCCGTGCCCTATATCCTCTGGAAGCGCCGCCTGGGCGAACTGTTGCGCTACGGCCCGCTGGCCATTGTGGTCGCCGCGATCATGTGTGTGCCGTGGGCCTTGGCCATTCACTTGCAGGAGCCTGACTACTGGCGTTTCTTCTTCTGGCACGAGCATATCCGTCGCTTCTCTGCCGACAATGCCCAGCATGCGCGGGCCTGGTGGTTCTTCCTGCCGATCATGGTGGTCGCCTGCCTGCCCTGGGCGGCGTTGCTGCCGGCCACACTGATCAAAACCTGGAAAGACAAAGCCCAGCCGGCCATCGTGTTCCTGGCCCTGTGGTTGCTGTTGCCCCTGGCCTTCTTCAGCATGAGCCGCGGCAAATTGCCGACCTACATCATGCCGTGCCTGCTGCCACTGGCCTTGTTGATGGGCCACGCGCTGATCGACTTGATCCAGCAAGGCAAGGCCCGCGCGATCCTGATCAACGGGCTGGTAAACGCCGTGATTGGCCTGGCGGCGATGGTGGCGTTGATCTACCTGCAAATCAGCAACCCGATGTACGGCAACAGCCACGCGGAGATGTTCAGCCTGTCCCTGGCGTTTATCGTATTGCTGGCCTGGATCCTCGCCAACCTGCTGCAAGCGCTGCGCCCGCTGACCCTGTGGGCAATGCCGGCACTGGGCATCGGTTTGCTGGTGGCGTTGCTGCCAGCGGGCATGCCGGAAATGATCACCGATACCGAAATGCCCGACCAGTTCGTGCTTGAGCATCTGGATGAATTGCAACAAACCCATGCTTTGATCAGCAACGAGTTGGGCTCTGCATCGGCCTTGTCCTGGCGCCTGGGCCGCACGGAAGTGGCGTTTTACGACACCGAAGGCGAGCTGCGTTATGGCCTCAAGTACGCCGACTCGGTGCACCGCAAGGTCGACCTGGACAGCGTGCAGACCTGGCTTGCGCAGGCGCGCCAGCAAGGTTCGGTCGGTGTGCTGATGCGCGTGCGCAGCACCAGCGAACACCGCGAAGAAGGGCAACTGCCACCGGGTGGCAAGCGCTATCGCAAAGGCGCCCTGCTCTTGATTATTTATCCGCAGCTTCCTTAACGTTACGTCTGCCTTGAGAGCCGCCCATGAGTGTCTTCAAAACCGAACGCGGCGCCCTGGTGCTGCTGCTGGGCGTCTCGGCGCTGCTCCTGCTGCTGGGCCTGGGCAGTCGCGACCTGTGGGGGCCGGAAACCCGCTGGGCCAATATCGCGTTGCAGATGCTGCAAAGCGGTGATTACTTCGACCCCTACCTCAAGGGTGCGCCCTACTACGACAAACCCCTGCCCTCCTACTGGCTGATCACCGGCTTCGCCAACCTGATGGGCGGACTTGGCCCCTGGTCGCTGCGCTTGTCGTCAGTGATTGCGGCGTGGCTGAGCATCTGGCTGGTGTACCTGATCGGCGAACGTCTGTTTCGCAAAGGCACCGGGCTGATTGCCGGCTGGATGCTCGCCACCACCTTCTACTTTCTGTTCTGGGCGCGCGTGGCCACGGCCGATATCCTCACCGTGTGCGGCGTGCTGGCGGCGGTGTGGTGGTATTGGCGCGGGCCGGACGACACGCGGCTGGGGCGCTACACGGTGTTTTTCCTGCTGCTGGCGGCCACCTCGCTGTTCAAAGGCTTGATCGGTTTTGTGCTGCCGGGCCTGGTGCTGCTGCCTCACCTGCTCAGCGAGCACCGCTACAAGCGCCACCTCAACCTGCGCCTGCTGCTGGCCATGCTGATTGCAGCGGCGTTTTATGCGATTCCCTTCGTGCTGTCCCACCTATACGGGGCGCCGACTTACGGCGAGAGTGGCCTTGAACTGGTGTTCAAGGAAAACGTCGTGCGTTTCTTCGACCCGTTCGACCACATGGGGCCGATCTACACCTACCTGATCTACCTGCCCGCCTACACCTTGCCCTGGGCACCGTGCTGGTTGCTGGGCCTGTGGCTGGCGCTGCGCAACTGGCGCCACACGCCACCGAACGTGCGCTGGCTGGTGTGGGGCCTGGGCCTGCTGTTTGTGTTCTTCACCGCCAGTGGCAGCCGGCGCAGCTACTACGTGCTGCCGCTGGTGCCTTTTGCCCAGTTGTTGGCGGCCTGGTGGTTGAGTGAACGCCTGGAGCAAAAAACCGCCAGCTGGCCGCGTTGGCAAAAAGGCTTCGGCTTCACTGCAGGCT
>NZ_VBVZ01000237.1 GCF_005863185.1 Pseudomonas edaphica | reverse complement strand
AGGTGATGCTATCGCAGGCAAGCCAGCTCCCACATGTTATGAGTGTTTTACAGGCCCAGCAGCGCCATGCGCGCGCGCACCGAAGCCTCGATCCCGGCCTCATCCAGGCCACATTCGGCCAGCATCTGCGCCGGTTTGGCGTGTTCCACATACACATCCGGCAAGCCCAGGTGCAGCACCGACTTGAGGATGTTCTCCCGCGCCAGGAACTCACTGACTGCCGCACCGGCGCCACCCATGATGGCGTTTTCTTCGACGGTCACCAGCAGTTCATGGCTGGCGGCGATTTCACGCACTAAGGTCTCATCCAGCGGTTTGACGAAGCGCATGTCGACCACGGTGGCGTCGATTTTCTCGGCGACCTTCAGGGCTTCGGCCACTTGCACGCCGAACACCAGAAACGCGACCTTGCTGCCCTGGCGGCGCACGATGCCTTTGCCAATCTCGATCGGCTCGAGGTTTTTCTCGATTACCGCATTCGGGCCGTTGCCGCGCGGGTAGCGCACGGCAGCCGGGCCGTTGTACAGGTGGCCGGTGCTGAGCATCTTGCGCAGTTCGTTTTCGTCGCTCGGGGTCATCACCAGCATGCCGGGGATGCAGCGCAGGTAGGACAAATCGAAGCTGCCGGCGTGAGTCGGGCCGTCTTCGCCGACCAAACCTGCGCGGTCGATGGCGAACAGCACGTCGAGGTTCTGCACCGCCACATCGTGAACAAGCTGGTCATAGCCGCGTTGCAGGAAGGTGGAGTAAATCGCGACCACCGGCTTGGCGCCTTCACAGGCCATGCCGGCGGCGAAGGTCACCGCGTGTTGCTCGGCAATTGCCACATCGAAGTAGCGCAGCGGGAAACGCTCGCTGAACGCCACCAGGTCGGAGCCTTCCTTCATCGCCGGGGTGATGCCCACCAGGCGCGGGTCGGCGGCGGCCATGTCGCACAGCCATTCGCCAAACACGCCGGAATACTTCGGCCCGCTGGCTTTTTTCGGCGCAGCGGCGGGCGCATCCACGGGTTCGAGCTTGGTGATGGCGTGGTAACCAATCGGGTCGACTTCTGCCGGAGCGAAGCCTTTGCCTTTTTTGGTGACGATATGCAGGAACTGCGGGCCCTTGAGGTCACGCATATTGCGCAGCGTGGCGATCAGGGTCGGCAGGTCATGGCCGTCGATCGGGCCGATGTAATTCCAGCCCAGCTCTTCAAACAGGGTGCCGGGTACCAGCATGCCCTTGGCATATTCTTCGGTACGCCGGGCAATTTCCCACGCGCCGGGCAGGCGCGAGAGCACCTTCTTGCTGCCTTCGCGCATGCTGGCGTAGGTGCGGCTCGAAAGGATTTTTGCCAGGTAATTGGACAGGCCACCCACATTGCGCGAAATCGACATGTCGTTGTCGTTGAGGATCACCAACATATTGGCGTCCACTTCCGGCGCGTGGTTCAGTGCTTCAAAGGCCATGCCGGCGGTCAGCGCGCCATCACCAATCACCGCAATCGCCTTGCGATCGCTGCCTTGCAGGCGGGCGGCAATCGCCATGCCCAGCGCGGCGCTGATGGAGGTGCTGGAGTGGCCGACGCCAAAGGTGTCGTACTCACTCTCGGAGCGGCGCGGGAAGGCGGCCAGGCCGTCCTTCTGGCGCAGGCTGCCCATGCGCTCGCGGCGACCGGTGAGGATTTTATGCGGATACGCCTGATGGCCCACGTCCCACACCAGCCGGTCGTCCGGCGTGTCGAACACGTAGTGCAGGGCGATGGTCAGCTCGATGACGCCCAGCCCGGCACCGAAATGCCCACCGGTCTGGCCGACCGTGTAGAGCAATTCCAGGCGCAACTCATCGGCCAGGGTTTCCAGCTCGGCTTCACCCAGTCGACGCAGGCCAACCGGCGTGACAGCACGGTCGAGCAGGGGCGTGGACGGGCGCTTGCGGGGAATCTCTTGAAACGTCGTGGGCATCAGGCGAATCGTTATAGGTATAGAAGAGGCGGCAGTTTACCTCAAGCGGTGCAAACTGCCCACGCAGGGCGCCGAACTTGGCCGATATGCGGCGCGAAAGGCCGCGCTTATCAGTGGCGGCGTTCGACGATATACCGCGCCAGGTCGCGCAGTGGCTCGGCCGCCGCGTCGAAAGGTCGCAGGGCGTCCAGGGCCTGGTCGCGCAGTTCCAGGGCGTAAGCCTTGGCGGCATCAAGGCCCAGCAATGCCGGATAAGTCGGTTTGTCCCGGGCGATATCCGCGCCTTGGCGTTTGCCCAGGGTGGCGGTGTCACTTTCCACGTCGAGAATGTCGTCTTGCACCTGAAACGCCAGGCCGATGGCCCGGGAGTAAGTCTGCAGGGCCGCCAACTGCGCAGCTTCGGCGCGGCCACTGGCCAGGGCGCCCAAGTGTACGGCGGCTTCGATCAGCGCGCCGGTCTTGTGACGGTGCATATGTTCGAGGGCTTTCTGGTCGAGCTTGAGGCTGACCGAACCCATGTCGATGGCCTGCCCGCCGACCATACCGGCCGGGCCTGCGGCCAAGGCCAGGGCCGTGACCATGCGCAGGCTGATCTCGGCATTCACGCTGTTCAGGCGCGGGTCCAGCAAGGCGCTGAACGCCAGGCTCTGCAAGCCGTCACCGGCGAGGATCGCGTAGGCTTCGTCAAAGGCTTTATGGGTGGTGGGCTGGCCGCGACGCAGATCGTCATCGTCCATGGCCGGTAAATCGTCATGCACCAGGGAATAGGCATGAATCAGCTCAACCGCACACGCCGCGCCATTGGCGTGCTCGGCCGGCGCACCCAGGGCTTCACAGGCCGCATACGCCAGCAGCGGGCGCACACGTTTGCCGCCGTTCATCACGCTGTAGCGCATGGCTTCATACAAGCGCTTCATCTGCGGGCCTGGCGCTACGAACAAAGGTTCGAGTGCCGCATTGACCCGGGCCTGGCTGCTGGCCTGATACGCATCGATCATTCGGGCTGTTCCGCATCGAAAGGTTCTTCGGCCAACTCCCCGTCGCGCTCCAGCAACACCTGCACCTTCTGCTCTGCCTGCGCCAACGCGCTCTGGCAGTCGCGCGTCAGGCCGATGCCTTGCTCAAACGCCGTCAACGAGTCTTCCAGCGACAACTCGCCGTTCTCCAGACGCTCAACCAGGGTTTGCAGGTCGGCGAGGGATTGTTCGAAATCGAGTGCAACTTTTTTGCGGGCCATGGCGGCTAATCCGGTAGACGGTAAACCGGCGCGACACTAGCAGACATGGGGATTCTGGGCAAATGAGCGGGGCTGTCACTGGTCTGCCGTTGAGCCGAATAAAATGCTTATTCGGCTCATTTCGTGAGCCGATTAGGCATTTTATTCGGCTCAGCGCATACCGCAGTATTGCCCCTGTGCGTCCTTGAGCTGCGCTTCAAATGCCATCAACCCGGCCTGCATTTTCTGCAGCCCGGCAATCTGCCCGGCCAGTTCGCACTTCTTGCTGGCGATGGCCTGGTCTGCCCTTTCCCAAGGCAACGCATCGCCCTCGTGCCCGTGCAAAATCCCCTGCAACTCCTTGAGCTTGAACCCCAACTGCTGGGCGCATTTGATCAGCGTCAGCAACTCGACACTCTGCGCCGAGTAAACCCGATAACGCCCCGCACGCTGTGGCGCTGGCAGCAGGCCAATCGCTTCATAATGGCGAATCGCCTTGATGGTCGTGCCCGACAACTGCGCGGCTTTGCCGATGTACATGAAAACTCCTTTTTTCAAATAGTGCGCCGACCTGTTTGAGCCACGTGTCGCGCTGCGTTGCGGTTGATCCCAGTACAGGTCCGAACATCAGCGTCTTGGTCGGCTTGATGCCGCAAAAGGCCAGGGTCGTGCTGCGCATCTGATGAATCCCCGGCATGCGATAGACCCAGCGGTAATACCACGGCGGCGTGTCCAGGGTCACCAACAAATGGGCGGTGCGGCCCTGCAGCAGCTTATCCGGGAAAGCCTTGCCCTTACGGTATTTGAAGGCAAAGCCGGGTAGGAAAATACGGTCGATGAAGCCTTTCATCAATGCCGGGATGCCGCCCCACCAGATCGGGAAAACCCACGCCAGATGAGTCGCCCAGAGGATATCGGCTTGGGCGCTGAGCAAATCGGGTTCCAAGGCTTGGGGCAGGGCATAGCCGTTATGCAGGACCGGGTCGAAAGCCAGTTCGCCTAGCCGCAGGACGCGTACCTCGTGGCCGGCGATTGTCGCCGCGTGGATGTAGGTATCAGCGACGGCTGAGCAAAAACTGGTGCTGGAGGGGTGGCCGAGAATGAGCAGGATGCGCTGAGTCATGGTGCCGAAGCCTGAAAGTGGGCCTTTCAGGGTAGGGTGTGCTGTATAGGGGAGAGTCAAGGCACGGCCCAGCAATGCGTCGATTTGCAAAGGCCAGCAGGACGTTTCTGTGATCTGTGCAAGGCCCTTCCTGAAGCGCTCGCGGCCCCTTGTGACGGTAAAAACCACTGACTAGCCTGTGCCTCTCCAGTCAAGAGTGAAACGGGCATGAGCGAAACCTCCATCGGCTTGATCACGCCTCCTGTGGGCTACAGCGACTGGTTGAGCGACCTTAAACTGCGCATCCATACGGCCCAGCAGCGAGCAACGCTGGCGGTGAACCGCGAACTGGTGCTGCTTTACTGGCAGATCGGCCACGATATTCTGACCCGCCAGGCCGCGCAGGGTTGGGGCAGCAAGGTGGTTGATCGCCTTGCCCAAGACTTGCGCGCGGCCTTCCCCAAGATGAAGGGCTTTTCGCCGCGCAACCTCAAATATATGCGCGCTTTTGCCGAGGCGTGGCCGAATGCCGAATTTGTGCAACAGGCTGCTGCACAATTGCCGTGGGGCCACAATGTGGTGCTTCTAGACAAACTCCCCGGCCCCGAAACGCGCCGGTGGTACGTCGCCCAGGCAATTGAACACAACTGGTCACGTAGCACGCTCGTGATGCAAATCGAGCATCGCCTGCTGGAGCGCAGTGGCAAGGCCGTCAGCAATTTTGAAGACCATTTGCCCAAGCCCCAATCCGACCTGGCGCGCGAATCGCTCAAGGATCCTTATCGCTTCGACTTCCTCAGCCTGGCTTTGGATGCGCAGGAGCGCGATATAGAAAACGCGTTAATCAAGCACGTCACCGACTTCCTGCTTGAACTGGGCGCCGGCTTCGCCTTTGTTGGGCAGCAGGTGTTGCTGGATGTAGGCGGTGATGAGTTTTTCGTCGACCTGTTGTTCTATCACCTGAAGCTGCGCTGCTACGTAGTAATCGAACTCAAGACAGGCAAATTCAAGCCCGAACACCTCGGCAAGCTGAGTTTTTACCTGTCGGCAGTGGATGCTCAGCTTAAACACCCGCAGGACGGGCCCACCATCGGCCTGTTGTTGTGCAAGAGCAAAAATGAAGTGGTGGCTGAATACGCATTGCGCGACAACAACCGGCCGATCGGCGTGGCGGAGTATCAGTTGGTGGAGTCTTTACCGGCAGAGCTACAAACCAGTTTGCCAAGCATTGAGCAGATTGAGCGGGAGCTGGCGGGTTAGGTGCGTTTAACCGTTACAGCCTGCCGTTCAGGCAGGCTGCAACCGTTGAGTGGATAAAATCAGGCCCTTTCCTGCTTGCCCGCATCCATGTCCGTGCTACCCCAGGGCCGCCAGTCATCGGTATGCCGTTCACTGCCATGGGGGCCGCTGGAGCTGGTGCCGCCGGCCAGGAATTTTTCCCACAAGTTCTTGCTGTCGGGGTCGCTGTCCTTGTGCAGGTAGGGTGCCAGCCGCGTCAGGGAGCTGCCTTTTTTGTCTTCGGTTTCCTTGAAGTGTTTCCATTCGTCCGACTGGTACTCGAACATCGATTTGTCGTCCGGCGTGTCGCGACCGCCGTACATATAGGTGGCATAACGCGCGTATTCGAGCTTGTCGCCCCAGTCGTCCTTGGTCACGCCGGCAGCGGCGAGGTCTTTGAAGAACTTGCCTTGGGAGTCGGTGAGCTTTTGCATTTTGGCATGCTCGACCGCCTCTGCGATCAAGGTGCCTGCCACCCCGAAGATCACACCGGCCACGGCGAAAACCGGGCCAGCAATACGGGCGCCGATGGCGAGCCCGCGTACCACGGTGGCGGCAACATCACCGGCCAGTTTGCCAGCCAGGTGAGCGCCTTTGGGGGCGAACATCGCGATGGTATTGGCAATGGCCATACCAGTACCGGATGCACCCCCGCCCAGGGTGAAGGCTGCGTCGGTTTTTTCCAGTGCGGTCTTGGCATTTTTGAGTTTGCGTGCGCCGGAAACGATGTCCATCACGCCGCCGGTCAAATCCAGGCCGGCGCCGCCCATAAAGCGCAGGAACGAGCGCCCGGAGGCGATCGCAATCTCGGATTTTGACGCCGGGCTACCTTTGCCGGGAATGTCCTTGACACCCATGTGTTCGCCAAGGGATTTGGCCGCGTTGTCGTACTCCTTGACCTCATCGGCCGACAGGTTGCCCACGTCGAGTTTCTTGAGGGTTTCGGACGACTCTTTAACCTGGGTGCTGATGGAGGCAGCCAGTGCGTCGGATTTTTCGGTGGCTTTCTTGCCCCAGATATCCGGCAGGTTTTCGTCGATCAGCCCCAGCCATTCAGTGGCTTTGATTTTTGCCGGGCCTTTGCCGTCTTTATCCACGTCAGGTTCATAGGGTTTAGTGCCTCCCAGGGTTTCCACAATGTTCGAACCGAACTTGAGGAAGTCGTTAGTAAAGCTCAAGCCGGCGACCAGGTCTTTGGCGGCGGCGATTTTCTGGTCGTCGGTCATGTTGCCGCCGCCATTGGCGAGCTGCAGGGCGCCGCTGACCAGGTTCATGGTGCCCGCCATGGCACTCAGCCCGCCGGTGGAACTGGCGGTGTGCAACACCGTCTTCAGGGAGCCGGCGGCCGCCTCGCGTTTGTCGCCCAAGCCCTTCAACTGGGTGTCGACCACCTTGTCGATGGCTTTCGGATCGCCGCTGGCGGCTGCGAGACGAATGGCCGCTGCGATCTGTTTGTTTTCGGCCGGCGTCAGCCCTTTGATATGGCCGTCGAGGATGTCGATCTCATCCTTCATCTTTTTGTACATGTCGTAGGTTTTGTCGCCCTTGTCCAGGCCACCGAGGACGGCGTTGATACCGCCCTTGATCATCGTGAACGAGGCTTTCAACCCACTTTCGGCATTTTCCGGCGAAACCTTGTCGGGGTTCTCCATGTAGGTGTTGAGCTGGTGCGTCATCATGTTCTGGTCAAATGTCTGACGGCGTGCGGTGTAACTGTCCGGTTCGAGGATGCGCAGCGATTCAAAATAACGGTCTACGTCTAACTCGGCCATTTCGGATTTCTTTGGGTCGCCAGAGTCATTCATGGCAATTACATAGTCTTCGAAGTTCAAGTTGGCATCACGCGTGCCGTCTTTGAACAATGCCGGGAACACTTGCTCGCGAACTTCATTCAAGCGATCTTGCGACAAGCTGCCGACACTGTTCTTAAGTTCTACGTCGTAACGGTCTTTAATGCCTTCTTTGCCCATGAGTGTGGAAATTTCTTTGGCGAGTTTGTCCTCGTCGACCATCTCCTTGACGTCCTTGCCGTTCAACTTGGTCGGGCTCTTATCCGTTTCACGGTAAGTGCCGCTGCCCAGGTTGATACTCTCGGCGTAGCCGTACAGGTCATAGCCACTGTCGAGTGCGGCCTGGGCGTCCATCAGCTTGACGATCTTGGCTTCATCCGAGTCCTCGGTCAGCTTGCCGCTCTTGATGTCATCGCGGATGCCCTGCACAAAGTTCTCGGCCGTCTGGCCGCCCACGGTTTTGTCGTTGGGCAGCTCCATGTCCATCAGCCCTTCGGCGCCGAAGGTGGGGATGTTGTATTTGTCGCGCAGGGCCTGCACGTCCTGTGGCTCATCGGGTGGCGCGGCCTTGTCGGTGTGCGTCGCGTCCTTGACGTGCTTCAGGTCGCCCTTGAGGCTTGAGTAGCCGTACTTGCCGAAATCCTGCAAGCGGCCGGCCTCGGTGCCGTGCCGGGCTTCTTTGTCTTTGGTGAAGCCATCAATGCTGTCGTTGTCTTTGTTACGCGCGTCATAACCGGTCAGCAACTTGCCGTTTTCATCGATGCTCACTACATGTTCCAACACCTGGGTGGCGCGGTACGCGGCGTCGGCGTCGGTCTCGAAGTCGCCCACTTGCTTCTTGAGGTTGTCCTTCACATCGCTCTGGTTTCCGAGGTTTTTCAGCAGGGGCGTGGCGTCGATAATCTCCTTGGCCGAACGCGTGTCACCGTCGGGGCGTTTCTGTTTGTCGCCCAGGTCCGACTTGACCACTTCGCCGCGCAGGCTCGAATACCCATACTTGCCAAAGTCCTGCAAACGGCCCGCCTCGGTGCCATGCCGGGCTTCGCCGTCCTTGGTGAAGCCGTCGATGCTGTGGTTGCCGACCTCCTTGCCATCGGTGAGCTTGCCGTCTTCGTCGATGTATTCCACGTGCTCCAGCACCTTGGAGGCGCGATAGGCGGCATCCGCATCTTTATCAAAATCACCGACCTGTTTTTTAAGGTTGTCCTTCACACCGCTTTGGTTGCCCAGTTGGTCAAGCAGGGGCGTGTCATCGATGATCTGCTGGGCCGAGCGGGTGTCACCTTCGGGGCGTTTCTGGCCTTTGCCCAACTCGTCTTTGGGCGCGGCGGCGGCTTTTTTTACGGACTTTTCCCAGGCAGCGACAGAGCTCTTATTAGTGACCGCGGCGTCCTTTGGGGTCGTTTCTACCTTCGCTACCATGGTTATTCTCCTGATGTAAGTGTGGCCCGGCTATTTTTAAAGCGCGCAGGGCCGTACAACTTCCTGGTTAACTACCCGAGGCTGTTTATTTGATAACAAGAGGGCGGCCTTAGTTGGGTGGCCGCTGTGTATGAATGCTGTGAATCGCAACGTCACGGAAC
>NZ_VBVZ01000236.1 GCF_005863185.1 Pseudomonas edaphica | reverse complement strand
AACGAACGCACCATCACCGGCCACGACAGCAGCGACGGCCTGATCAGTGAACACAGCGACTTCCTCAACAGCGCGGCGCGTATCGAAGCCGCCAACGACCTGAGCATCAGGGCCGGACGCGACTTCTCCAACCAGGGCAGCGTGCTGCAAAGCGGACGCGACACCACGATCCAGGCCGGGCGTGACCTGAGTTTTGGGTCAGTGGAGCAGGTGAACAGCAACGCCAACACCAGCGCGCGCAACAACAGCAGCTCCGTGACGCAGAATGGTTCTTCGGTGACGGCGGGGCGCGATCTAAGCGCGGTGGCGGGCCGGGATTTGACTGCGATTGCCAGCCGGATTGATGCCAAGCGGGATGTGGCGATGTCGGCTATCGAGAACCTGACCCTGGTTTCGGCGGCGGATGAGCAGCATTCGGCGTTGAACCTGAAGAAGGTTAAGGCGCAGGAAGATCATGTGAGTCAGGTGGGGACTTTGGTTAAGGCTGGGGGGGATGTGTCGCTGAGTGCCGGAAAGGACTTGGCACTGAGCGCCAGCCGTGTTCAGGGTGGCGCAAATGTCGCTCTGGAAGCACAGCGTGACCTGAACATCCTCTCGGCACTCGACGAAGACGCTTCCTTCTACTCGAAAAAGAGCAAAGGTTCGTTTGGTCGCAGCAAAAGCGAGCAACGCGAGAGTTATGACAGCACCAACGTGGCCTCCATCGTTGAAGCCGGCAAAGACCTGACCATCAATGCCAGCAAAAAAGCCGATGGTGGCATGAACATAGAAGGCGGGCGTGACGTCACCGTGATCGGCAGCCAGTTGAAGGCCGGCGGCGACATGCTGTTGGGCGCCACGGGCGATATCGCCGTGCTGTCGGGTGTCGAGGAGCATGGCTCGTACAGTCAGAAGAGCAAATCCGGATTCCTCGGGCTTTCAAAAAGCGGCAAGAGTCAGTTGATAACCACCGCCAGCCAAGTGGGTAGTGAGTTGGAAGCGGGCCATGATGTGGTGGTGGCTGCGGGTAATGACGTGCGGTTGCGGGCCAGTGAGATCAGTGCCGCGAACGACACGGAGTTGCGCGCAGGTCTGGTGAACAGCACCGGCGACATCAACTTGGTTTCGGCAAATGACACCGCTTACAGCCGTAGCGAGGAATACAAAAAGAAATTTGGTTATGTGGAGAGGCCGACTTCGGTAGCGATCTCTTCGGCGAAAAAGGCTGGACGTGAAGCGCAGAGCAGTACCAGCGTGGGCAGCCAGGTCAATGCTGAACGTGACGCCACCTTGCAGGCCGAACGCGACATCAACCTGATAGGCAGCGGCATCAGTGCCGGGCGCAACGTCAGCCTGAACGCCGGGCGCGACGTCAACGTGGTCGAGGCTCAGAGCACCAGCAGCGAACGAAGCTGGGAGAAGAAAAAACAGACTGGCTCCAGTATTTCCAGCAATGGCAATGGCTTCAGCGTTTTTGCAGGCACCGAAGGCACCACGAACAATAACCGATTGGAACATGAGGTCGCGTCAGGCAGCCATATCAGTGCCGGCCAGGACGTCGCGATCAACGCCAAACGCGATATCAATCAGCGAGGCTCCGACCTTGATGCAACCAATGATATTGACCTGACGGCCGGGAGAAATATCAACATCGATGCCGCCCGTGAAAGCACCCTCACCGAGCAACTGCGACAAAAAGAGAGCAATGGCCTGGGGGCTTCGATCAACCATAACTACGCCAATACCAAGGACGCGGTGAGCGGAGCGGGCAAGGGCGAGGACAATGTCAGCAAAGGCTCGAGCACGCTCAAGGCCGTGGATTCGGTCGGCCAATTTGTTAATGGTCCGACGGGTGATGTCAAGTTTGGTCATAGCAAACAGAGCAGTAGCCAACAAGTTGTCGAACAGACCAACAGGTCCTCGACGCTCAATGCTGGCAAAGACCTGAACCTCAACGCTGGCAACGACGTCGTGGTGAAGGGTAGCCATCTGGAAGCCGGGCGTGACATCAATATAAAAGGGCGTGACGTCACGCTGGACGTGGCCAAGGGCGGTACCAGTGAAGAAACCACCAACACCCAAAGTTGGGGCGGCATTCATGGCGGCACCAGCGGCGGGATCAAGTTGGGTGCCGGCGCGAGTTTCGGCACTGCTACAGGCGAGAGCTCCCAAGGCTCCTCTTCGGCTTCACAGCTGGATGCAGGTCGCGATATCAACCTCAAGGCCAGCAATGATCTGAACCTGATCGGTACACAGGCCAAGGCGCAGAGAGACATCGAACTGAACGCCGGCAACGATTTGAACATTCGTTCGGCGCATAACGACAGCAACAGCGAAAACAACCGCCACAGTGGCGGCGGGGAAGCAGGACTGACTTTTGGCTCCGAAGGTATCGGCGTCTACGTCAGTGTGAGTTTGGGCAAAGGCAACCTGGAGCGAGAAAGCCAACGTCAACAAGAGGCCTACCTCTATGCAGGTGACCGCTTGGGCTTCACCAGTGGCAAGGACACCCACATCGGCGGCGCCAACCTGCGAGGAGACGAGGTGGTGGGCCGTGTTGGCGGCGACCTCAATGTGTCTTCATTGGCTGATACCGGCAAAGTCAAAGGCAAAGAGTTTGACATCAGTGTTACGGCCACGATCGGCCCGGGAGCGGGTGTCAGCGGCTCGGTCGGCTATGGCCAAACCACCGGCAAGACCGACTGGGTTGAAGAACAAACCAGCATCACCGGCAAAAACAAAGTTGATATCCGCACCGAGAACCACACTCAGGTCGACGGTGCTGTCATCGCAGCCGATAACGGCAACCTTAAACTGGACACCGGTACGCTGGGCTTCAGCGATATTGCGGGGCAGGACAAAGAGCATGGGTACTACCTGAACGTGGGCGGTACCTATAAAACCGGGAGCAGTGACAGCAAAGGCAACACCGTACAAGACAGTAGCCAGGCAGGTAAGGGCAAAGAAGGCCAGACTGGGTGGAGCGTCGAAGGCTGGAACTACGAAAAAGAACGTGAGCAGATTGTGCGTGCAACTGTTGGGGCAGGCGAGGTCACTGTGCGTAGCGATGCTGGCACGGGTAACGATTCGACGACAGGCCTCAACCGTGATCTGAGCAAGGCCTATGAAGTTACCAAGGATAACGAGAGCCGTACTGATCTGTACGCGTCCAGTTCATCGTTAAGTGCGGTAGCAAGCCCCAAGGTGGCATTAGCACAATGGCAACAAAGCGCTTCGCTTTACGGCGAGCACAGCAGGGAAACGGTCGAAAAATTAGCCGATTTGCTGGCTGTAATCGGTTTGATACCTGCCGGCGCTGCACTTGGTGTGGGCACGGATGCCGCCGAGGCATGGGTGATAGCCAGAGAAAACAACAGGGATTTGAACAGCAAAGATCCGGTGAGAAGGTCGCAGGGCGTCAAGCTGGTTTTGCAGGGCATAACGAAAGGGCAGCTGGGTGCTGAGTCCAATCCTCTTATTTCCCGGATCACGGACATAGGTGATCAAAACCCTGATGAGGCAATGAGAGTTTTAGCCTTGCTCTCAGCGCTGAATAAAAACACGAGTGATCGTCAAGATTTTGTACCACTGGTGGCCGCGGCTGCAGGCGTGATGGGGGTGCTTGCAGGGGCGCTGGTCACCACCACGGCTACGCCAGAAAATCAGGCTCGACTGCGAGACGCGGCAAATGCGCTCGTTGATGCCGCCGCTCAATCCGGTCGTCCGTTGAAAGATCAACTCGCCATTTCTGCCGAGTTGTGGAAGTTTCTGTATGACACCAGCTTCCCAGCAGATTTGCTGAACGATAAAAATCGAGCGTTGGTCAACCCTATCCTTGAAGGCCAGGGGGCTCATCCAACAAGCGACGGGTATGGCGCCGGCAGCCAGCCATCGACGGTAACTAATACCGGTGGAAGCCAAGTGGTCGATCCGAAGGGAACGGATTACTCGAACCCACTGGTGGACCTTCCTTCCTCGGGTAATATGTACAACAGTGATGGTGCAAAAGATATAAATGTTGTCGCCGATAAAATATTGTCTGCCAATCGTGTCGGTAGTGGTTTGAAGGATGACATGTCACATATTGCAGCTAGTTATCTTACTAAGGAGCAGCTTGCAGCAGGTGAAACCTTCATGCTACCAGGTGGTGATGGGGTCAATAGGACCTTGTTGCAAACAACGGGAGGGCTTAATGGGAAGTCAGGGATATATGAGTACATACTTGATCCTGCAGGCAATGTGACTCATCAGCGCTTTATAGAGAATGGTGTGATAAACGGTGTTCCAAATCAACGTCCGCCGAAGGTGAAGTGATATGTATTTTTCTATGATTCCATATTCGTTTATTTATAATTGCGTGTTCCTGTGCTGGCGAGATGTTCTCTGGGGTTACGAGCATAAACTAGTTGGCTGGGAGTTCGTTGTGGGAATGGCTGATTTTCACGTTTCTAATGGTTCAACTAAGCCGTTGGAGGTGGACCTGATTTGTTTGAACGATTTTGATATTCAAGAAATTGAAAGCGGGCTGTATTCCCTCGCTGGATGTGAAGAAAATCTGTCGGTCGTGGATTCGAAAACAAAGTGGTTGTTTATTGTTCTCAAATGGCTGTTTGAAAATAAGGATGCGGTGGCTGATCCGCTTGAGATGGTTGAGTTGATTTACGAGGATTTTGATTTTTTTCCGGAAATAGAAAGTTTTGTGCGCTATATGCCTCCAACGGATGGATATAAACCTGAGGAACATAGTTTGCAACAAAATCTAGAAAGGCTTTTTTGTAATTGGCATGACTTTCTTGAGAAGACTGACAGTCTTTTAAAAGTTAACGCGTGACGGTGCAAAAGAGGCAGTAATTCCTAATGGCTTTTCAAGCACAGATGACTTTGCACGTTTTGGTACGGATATGCGGGATGGCTTATGGAGATGTAGAGCCCATTCTTCAAGGAAGCGCCGTAACAGGGACGGAAAAGGGGACAGATTTATTTTCCACCCATCTGCTAGGCTGTGATTTTCTAAGGAAGGAGATTGCTTATGCCCAGAGTGGGGCGTGTCGTTTTACCAAACTATCCACACCACATTGTACAGCGTGGCCATAACCGTCAGGTGGTATTTGCCGCTGAGGAGGACTACCTGCGTTACGTGAAAGACCTCCGAGAGCTCAAGGACGCATTTGGAATAAAAGTGTATGCCTATTGTTTGATGACAAATCATGTCCATTTGTTGGTTGCTCCAAGCAACTCGGTAGCGGGATTAGGGCAATTAATGAAGGCGCTTGCCGCGCGGGCTACTCGATATCGAAACAGGTTGGAGGGTCGTACAGGTACGCTATGGGAGAGCCGGTACAAGTCAAGTGTGGTACAGACGGAGAGTTATTTGCTGGCGTGCTGTCGGTACATTGAGCTGAATCCGGTACGGGCTTGCATGGTAGTTGATCCTGCGGATTACCCATGGTCAAGTTATAATGCCCGTGTTGGGCTTACACAAGATGACGATTGGCTTGATATCGATGCGTGTTTTGCTATGCTAGGGGACACAATGCTAGAGCGGTTCGAAAGATATAAAGAATTTGTGGAGCAATCCGTTTCTAGTGAAGAGATAAGAACTATTCGTGAAGCATTACAGCGTGCACAACTTACCGGAGGTGCTCGCTTCATTGATGATGTAGAAAAGATTTTAGGAGTTCGTATCGAACGTCGAGGGCAGGTAGGCCGAGGTCGGGCATGGAAAAATAAATCTGTCCCCTTTTTGCTGTGATGGCAACGGGCGCTTTTGATGAATACGGGCGCTGGGATAAAGCTAACGACAATTTGCTAAAGAATGACGAGGCGCTGAAGCGTTCTGGAAACGCGGGGCGTGCTGTGCTGGGGGCGATTGGGGCCGCTGCCGGATTCGGCGGTGCAGCGTTGACCGCGCCCGCCTGCGTGACGGTAGTGGGCTGTGCGGCACCGGCATTCTCTGGCTTGGGCGGCGCGCTCTCCTTTCATGATGGCATGCAGGCGACGGGTGCACTGCTAACGCCTTATCAATACACGCAGGGGAGCAAAATCAAAAAGGGGACAGATTTATTTTCAGCGGCTCTTAGCCGGCAGAGCGGAATCAGATCACATCACATCACATCACTTCTGGGCTGGGCTTTGGGGGGATTTGAGGTTTGCGTAATTTCGCTCTTTAATAATCTGGTTTTATTTTTTGTGCCTGAGGACTCTAAAGTCAGTAGAAAAGATTTTAGGAGTTCGTATCGAACGTCGAGGGTAGGGTAGACCGAGGTCGGGTATGGAGAAATAAATCTGTCCCCTTTTTGTTCGAAGGTATGCAGGCGACGGGTGCACTGCTAACGCCTTATCAATACACGCAGGGGAGCGACGTACTCGACTCGTTCAGTATGGATACCTACCCCGGCGACGTTAATCCCATGCGTGATTACGGCACGGCGGCAGCGAGGGCTGCCATGGAAATTGCGTTACTCAAGGGGGCCAGCAAGTTAGCTGAAGGTAAATCTCTTCTGCTGATGGGTGAGAAGGCGGGTGCGAAAGAGGCTGGCGAGGCCGTTGCAACAAAAGGTCCTGACGCTGCGTTACCATGGACCACTTCGGAGGGGGTGTACAGCAACAAGCTCCCGGCAGGCTATAATCGGGGGCCTGTTTCCGTTGATGGTAAGGCGGTTGATGGCGCTACGGATTTTGGTCTTGGTGCAAAAGAAGTAGGAGCTGCAGGCGGGACTGCTCTTCCAAACAGCGTTCCTGCTTTAGGTGTGCTAGATGATGGTGTCTTCGCACAAGTGTTAGCGAAATCCACAAAAGCGTTCAGTGAAGAAGGGCAGAGTATTTATTCGCAAGCAGCTGGGCGGCCTATCAATACTGTTGCTGATCTTACTGCTGCTTTGAAGGAGGGTGTAATAAAACCTAGTCAAGTGCCTCTTGATTACGTTCTGATTGATGGTAAAGAAGTTATTGCTAATACTAGGAGCTCAACGGCACTTATTAATGCTGGAATTCCTAAAGGCGAGTGGTATGGCGTCAATAAAACAGGCGTTAATGCTTATGGTGAGGTCACTTTTGATGATCTGGTGAAAAACCAGTTGAATAAAAACTATAGTGGCTCTGTGCAGAATGCTAGAAGGTAGTCGCGATGATGAAATTATCTAACCCCAAAAAATTGCTCGATCTGGACAGTTTCTTGCCTTCTGATGGCGAGACGAGATTTGATATGTCTTATTCAGATGGAGTTTTGAATCTAGATATTTTTTATGAGGTGGAAGGTTTTGATCTTGGCGAGGCTAAAAAAAGTATTCGTTTTTCAAGAGCCAAATATTTTTTTAAAACGCCGTTCCCTGGTTACAGTTTTTTCACTTGCCTAGATGATCGAGATATATCATTGCTCAACTCGCTAGTGGAGTATGAGCATTCAGATATGCTGGACATGGAGGGTAAGTCTTCGGGGGGCGCTGATTGTAGACATTACAGATTGTTTCTGCACTCAACAGGTGTGGCAATACATGTGATTGCACAATCCTGTGAGATTTCAAATGAGAGGCAGGTCGTTTAAATGCAGCTGTTCGGAGGGAACGCTTTTAACAAGCCATACACCATTTTCAGCCTGAAAAAATTTGAAGCCCTGTTGGTGCATCCGCAGGGCTTTAACTGTTAGCACCGCAGGCTTTCCATATCGCTGTCCGACAGCTACGGCTGTGGCCATATCTTGTGATAGATGTACATGATGGCGAGAACCCGCAATCAGCCCTTGTTGCTGAATTGACTCTAGAAAGCGAGTTGCTGTTCCGTGGTACAAAAACTCGGGCGGCTCTTTCTCAATATACTGGAGGTTTACGCTTTCAGTTGAATGGCCCTGCACGGCGCGAATGTATTGCGCATCGTTAGAAATAGCAAAACGCTTTTTATCGCTGCTGCTGACCACAGTCAGGATCAGTTCTCGATTTAAAACACGCCCTTCCTTAGCGGCGCCTGCAATTAAGAAATCAATTTCTGCCCAGCCTTCCATGTCTAGCTGAAGTCCAATGGACTGCGGTTCATGTCGCAATACATAGCTGAGAAACTTACTGACTTCGTTGAGCTGTTTGCTGTTCATGGTTGCTGTTTTGACTCTGGACTGTGAAAAAAGGGGACAGATTTATTTGATTTTTATAGGGTGTGGCTAGGGAAGGTGAACCTATTTAGGTTTGGTGTATTTTTGTTGGGTTCAAATGTGATTTTTTTGCGTGAGATATCAAAAACTGGCTCTTTAATAAATTGGCTTTTATTTTTTACATCTTGGGCTCTGAGTTTAGCCAGATCGGGCGGCTCTACGCCGCCCGAATTTATTTATAAGTCTTGCGAAATCAACCTTCGCCCAATCACATCCATGAGATCGCAACCATCACGCAATGGAATGGCCAGCAACAGCGCAAAGTCGTGAAGGACAATCGCATCACTACTGATTTCTTCGCGAAATGCCAGGTTTTCCAGAAACTGAGTCACTGCACGAATGCGGTAAGCAGCGGCGTCATAGAGAACATCTAGAGGGGCGTGTGTGTCGATCACCAGCGCGGGGATGGTTGAATCGTGGCCTGTCAGGGGCATGTATCGGGTCATTTTATATCTCTCTACTTAAGTGATGGATGCCATCACTCAAACGTCGCCAAACGTATGGGTGACAGCTGTACGCAGGTTGGCGAACCGGCAGTAGAGAAAACCGGCAGACCCTAAGGTCTCCCGCGCACAGCCGTCATAAACGACTTTGCGGGCGCACAAGTGTCTGCAAAAAAGCCGCCAGCTTGCGCATTCTCTACCGTCAGGTCGCCAAACCTGAATCGCCATATGGGCGACCGGCGGACTATAAGCCTTCAGCGCAAAGACGCGCAAGGCATCAAAAAGCCAATGTTTTCGTGCCGCTGACTTACTCAGTGAAACCGATCAATTGCGCTACGAACAACGCCTGATCCAGCAAGCCGTGGTCGCGCGCACCGGCCAACGCTTTCTCGACGGGCAAACCACCGACGAAAAACTGTTCAAACACCTGATGGACAACGCCATCGCCAGCAAGCAAACG
>NZ_VBVZ01000235.1 GCF_005863185.1 Pseudomonas edaphica | reverse complement strand
TGGTAGAGCACGGGATTGTGACTCCCGTTGTCGAGGGTTCGATCCCCTTCGTCCACCCCATATTTTAAAAAGCGCCAGATCAATGATCTGGCGCTTTTTTTTGCATCCAAAAAATGCCCTGCCGCGTATGTACTGACGAGGATGGCCGTGGATGGGCCTGGATCCTCATCCGCTGCTACGTGGAGGGTCTGAAAAATGTTGGCACAACAGCAGGATCAAAGTCAGGGAATGGCGGTTGGCGAGGCGCATTTGCTCGGGCGCCTGCTGTTGGGGGAGCAATCGGCCTATTGCGACCTGGTCAAAACCCATCAGGGCGCCATGCGTGCGGTGGCTTCGGCGATCGCCGGGCATCGGCATGTCGATGATGTGGTGCAGGATGCCTGGTTGGCGATTGTGCGCGGGCTGAGTGGTTTTCAGGGGCGCTCCAGCCTCAAGACCTGGGTGCTGACGATTACGGCCAATAAAGCCAAGGGTCGCTATGGCCGGAGTCGGCGCGAAGTGTTTTTCGATGACTCGCAGGGTCAGGAGCGCTTTTGCGCCGCCAGTGGCCAGTGGCTGTCGGCACCGGCGGGCTGGCATGAAGATACGCCCGAGGCGCTGGTCAGTGAAGACGAACTGCGCGCCTGTATCGAGCGCGCGTTGCAGGAACTGTCGACGCTTCAGAGCGCTGCGCTTGTGCTGCGTGAGCGGGTAGGGCTTGAGCTTGAGGAGATTGCCGAGTTGCTGGGCGTCAGTCTGTGCAATGCGCGGGTGCTGCTGCATCGGGCGCGCGGTCGGGTTTTTGCCGCCATCGACCGGCATCAGGCCTGTGGCGTTGATTGACGTCAAGAAAAAACAAGCATTCTCAATGCCTTGGCGTTAGAATCGTTGCCGGTTTTGAGCGTGTAGAACTGATCCGCGGCTATATAAGGGTCGGTACAGCTATTTAATAGCGAATAACGGCGCAGTACCTGAAAAAGGGCTGTGCCGTTTTTGTTTGAGTGTTTTGAGTTTCCAGGGTAGGGCGTTTCATCGTATTTGTGTTTCTCGATGCTGCTGCCACACCCTTCGACCTTGCTTGCAGGGTCGCTCGCCGGGGTGTGCATCCAGCCTCTTCTATATATAGAAGGGCTGGCGCTAGAGCCCTGGCGTGATGCGCTGTATTTGCTAACGGGATGAGGTGCATGCGTGCACTTGAACCTATAAATGGCCTGCTGTTTTTCCACCCGTTTTCAGTAGGGTGACTTCTTGAGTTTGACCCACTAGAATGCATGCCCTTGATTCTGGGGTCGGAAACGGCCGGCTAACGTCTGTGCAACGAGGAATATCCATGCAAGTTTCTGTTGAAAATACTACTGCCATCGAGCGCCGCCTGAGCATCACCGTGCCGGCAGAGCGTATTGAGACTGCGGTCAACAAGCGTCTGCAGCAGACTGCCCAAAAGGCCAAGATCGCTGGTTTCCGTCCAGGCAAAGTGCCAATGAGCGAAATCAAGCGTCGTTTTGGTGCCGATGCGCGTCAGGAAGCTGTTGGTGACGTGATCCAGGCTTCCTTCTACGAAGCCGTTGTCGAGCACAAGCTGAACCCAGCGGGTTCGCCTTCGATCGAGCCTAAGTCCCTGGAAGCCGGTAAAGACCTGGAATACGTTGCCGTATTCGAAGTGTTCCCGGAATTCACCGTTGCCGGTTTCGAAGACATCGCCGTTGAGCGCCTGAGCGCTGACGTGGCAGATGCCGACCTGGACAACATGCTGGAAATCCTGCGCAAGCAGAACACCCGTTTTGAAGTGGCCGACCGTGCCGCCCAGAACGAAGACCAGCTGAACATCGATTTCGTTGGCAAGGTTGACGGCGAAGCATTCGCTGGCGGCTCCGCCAAGGGCACCCAGCTGGTGCTGGGTTCCAACCGCATGATCCCGGGCTTCGAAGACGGCCTGGTTGGCGCCAAGGCCGGTGAAGAGCGCGTTCTGAACCTGACTTTCCCTGCTGACTACCAGAACCTGGACCTGGCCGGCAAAGCCGCCGAGTTCACCGTGACCGTCAACAGTGTTTCCGAGCCTAAGCTGCCTGAGCTGAACGAAGAATTCTTCGCCCAGTTCGGTATCAAGGAAACCGGCATCGACGGCTTCCGTACCGAAGTTCGCAAGAACATGGAGCGTGAGCTGCGTCAGGCCATCAAGTCCAAGGTCAAGAACCAGGTGATGGATGGTCTGCTGGCCGCCAACCCGATCGAAGTGCCGAAGGCACTGCTGTCCAACGAAGTGGATCGCCTGCGCGTTCAAGCGGTTCAGCAGTTCGGTGGCAACATCAAGCCTGACCAGCTGCCGGCCGAGCTGTTCGAAGAGCAAGCCAAGCGCCGCGTTGTGCTGGGTCTGGTCGTGGCTGAAGTGGTCAAGCAATTCGACCTCAAGCCTGACGAAGATCGCGTTCGCGAAATGATCCAGGAAATGGCTTCGGCCTACCAGGAGCCTGAGCAGGTCGTGGCTTGGTACTACAAGAACGACCAGCAACTGAACGAAGTACGTTCGGTTGTGCTGGAAGAACAAGTTGTGGATACTGTTCTGCAGAAGGCTAAGGTGACCGACAAAGCGGTCTCTTACGAAGAAGCAGTCAAACCGGCGGAAGCAGCACAAGCCGACTGATTGTCCAACTCGTTCGAAATATAACCATAAGCCAGCCTCGCGCTGGCTTATGCGTTTTCAAGACATGACTATTTGGGAGTAACTGCAGAGCATGTTCCGTAATTCCTATATTCAGCAGAACTCTGATATCCAGGCCGCTGGCGGCTTGGTCCCGATGGTTGTCGAGCAATCTGCTCGTGGCGAACGCGCCTATGACATCTACTCGCGCCTGCTCAAGGAGCGAGTGATTTTTCTGGTCGGCCCGGTAGAGGACTACATGGCCAACCTGATCTGCGCGCAACTGCTGTTCCTTGAAGCGGAAAACCCGGACAAGGACATCCATCTTTACATCAACTCCCCGGGCGGCTCGGTTACTGCAGGCATGTCGATCTACGACACCATGCAGTTCATCAAGCCAAACGTGTCGACCACGTGCATCGGCCAGGCCTGCAGCATGGGCGCTTTCCTGCTGACCGCAGGTGCCGAGGGCAAGCGTTACTGCCTGCCGAACTCGCGCGTGATGATTCACCAGCCGTTGGGCGGTTTCCAGGGCCAGGCATCGGACATCGAAATCCACGCCAAGGAAATCCTGTTTATTCGTGAGCGCCTGAACACGCTGATGGCCAAACACAGCGGGCACACCCTGGAAGAAATCGAGCGTGATACCAACCGCGACAATTTCATGAGCGCTGAAGCTGCTCGTGAATACGGGTTGATCGACGCAGTGATCGAAAAGCGCCCCGCTTAATATAAGCACCTCAAAATAAGGCTGGTCGGCATGTCCGACCACCGGCGGGCTTGAAAAAGCCCGCATAAGCCTTCATCTTGTGTTGCAAGCCTATCGGATTTGGATCGAACGAATGACTGACACCCGCAACGGCGAGGACAACGGCAAGCTGCTCTATTGCTCCTTCTGCGGCAAAAGCCAGCATGAAGTACGCAAATTGATTGCCGGCCCCTCGGTGTTTATCTGCGACGAGTGCGTCGACCTGTGCAATGACATCATCCGCGAGGAGGTGCAGGAAGCCCAGGCCGAGAGCAGCGCGCATAAATTGCCTTCGCCTAAAGAAATCAGCGGCATCCTTGATCAGTATGTGATTGGTCAAGAGCGTGCAAAAAAGGTTTTGGCGGTAGCGGTGTACAACCACTACAAGCGCTTGAACCAGCGTGACAAGAAAGGCGACGAAGTCGAACTCGGCAAGAGCAACATCTTGCTGATCGGTCCTACAGGCTCGGGTAAAACCCTGCTTGCAGAAACCCTCGCTCGTCTGCTGAACGTTCCATTCACCATCGCCGACGCCACCACCCTCACCGAGGCTGGCTACGTGGGTGAAGATGTCGAGAACATCATTCAGAAGCTGCTGCAAAAGTGCGACTACGACGTAGAGAAGGCCCAGATGGGTATTGTCTACATCGACGAAATCGACAAGATTTCGCGCAAGTCCGACAACCCGTCGATCACTCGGGACGTTTCCGGTGAAGGCGTGCAGCAAGCCCTGTTGAAACTGATCGAAGGCACGGTTGCTTCCGTACCGCCACAAGGCGGCCGCAAGCACCCGCAGCAGGAATTCCTTCAGGTTGATACGCGCAACATCCTGTTCATCTGTGGCGGTGCTTTCTCGGGGCTGGAAAAGGTTATTCAGCAACGTTCCACCCGTGGCGGCATCGGCTTCGGTGCAGAAGTGCGCAGCAAGGAAGAAGGCAAGAAGGTGGGCGAGTCCCTGCGTGAAGTCGAGCCTGACGATCTGGTCAAGTTCGGTCTGATCCCGGAATTCGTTGGCCGTCTGCCGGTCCTGGCCACGTTGGACGAGCTGGATGAGGCTGCTCTGATTCAGATCCTCACCGAGCCGAAAAACGCCCTGACCAAGCAATACGCCAAGCTGTTCGAGATGGAAGGTGTAGACCTCGAGTTCCGTACCGACGCGCTCAAATCAGTGGCCAAGCGGGCACTGGAGCGCAAGACCGGTGCACGTGGCCTGCGTTCGATCCTCGAAGGCGTGTTGCTCGACACCATGTACGAAATCCCCTCGCAATCCGAGGTGAGCAAGGTGGTGATCGACGAAAGCGTTATCGAAGGCAAATCCAAGCCACTGTATATCTACGAAAACAGTGAGCCGGCTGCCAAGGCTGCACCTGACGCGTAAGCGTCAAGCCGTCGCAGTACAAGCAAGGGCCTTTCGAGGCCCTTTCTTTTTATGTGGCGGTTTTTCGGGGCGGTTTGTGTTTTGCGGTTAAATTCGCGTTTATTCATGCGTTTAACTGCTGGCATTGAGCTTGTTTTTTTTGCGTACAGCCCCCATCTTGGTTTCAAGCTAATTTTTCAACTGTCATAGAGGCGAAATCATGAAGACAACCATTGAATTGCCTCTCCTGCCGTTGCGTGATGTCGTCGTCTATCCGCACATGGTTATCCCGCTGTTCGTGGGGCGCGAGAAGTCTATCGAAGCCCTCGAGGCTGCGATGACGGGCGACAAGCAGATCCTGCTGTTGGCCCAGAAGAATCCTGCTGATGATGATCCAGGCGAAGATGCCCTGTATCGGGTCGGTACCGTTGCGACTGTTCTGCAATTGCTCAAGTTGCCCGATGGCACCGTCAAGGTGCTGGTCGAAGGCGAGCAGCGTGGTGCGGTCGAGCGCTTCATGGAGGTGGACGGTCACCTGCGCGCCGAAGTGGCGCTGATCGACGAAGTCGAAGCCCCTGAGCGCGAATCCGAAGTGTTTGTGCGCAGCCTGCTCTCGCAGTTCGAGCAGTATGTGCAACTGGGCAAGAAAGTCCCGGCTGAAGTGCTGTCGTCCCTCAACAGCATCGATGAGCCAAGCCGCCTGGTCGACACCATGGCCGCGCACATGGCGCTCAAGATCGAGCAGAAGCAGGACATCCTCGAAATCATCGACCTGCCGGCCCGTGTTGAACACGTGCTGGCGCTGCTGGATGGTGAAATCGACCTGCTGCAGGTTGAGAAGCGCATCCGTGGTCGCGTGAAGAAACAAATGGAGCGCAGCCAGCGCGAGTACTACCTGAATGAGCAGATGAAGGCCATTCAGAAAGAACTCGGCGACAGCGAAGAAGGCCACAACGAAGTCGAAGAGCTGAAAAAGCGCATCGACGCCGCCGGCCTGCCTAAAGACGCCCTGACCAAGGCCATGGCTGAGCTGAACAAGCTCAAGCAAATGTCGCCAATGTCGGCCGAAGCCACCGTGGTGCGTTCCTACATCGACTGGCTGGTGCAGGTGCCGTGGAAAGCTCAGACCAAAGTGCGCCTGGACCTGGCCCGTGCCGAAGAGATCCTTGACGCCGACCACTACGGCCTCGAAGAAGTCAAAGAACGCATCCTCGAATACCTCGCCGTGCAAAAGCGCGTGAAGAAAATTCGTGGCCCGGTGTTGTGCCTGGTCGGCCCTCCGGGTGTAGGTAAAACTTCCCTGGCCGAGTCGATTGCCAGTGCCACCAACCGTAAATTTGTGCGCATGGCCCTTGGCGGTGTGCGTGATGAAGCGGAAATTCGTGGCCATCGCCGTACGTACATCGGTTCGATGCCAGGAAGATTGATTCAAAAGATGACGAAGGTGGGTGTGCGCAACCCGCTGTTCCTGCTCGATGAAATCGACAAAATGGGCAGCGACATGCGTGGCGATCCGGCCTCGGCGTTGCTCGAAGTGCTCGACCCCGAGCAGAACCACAATTTCAACGACCATTACCTGGAAGTCGACTACGACTTGTCCGACGTAATGTTCCTGTGCACCTCCAACTCCATGAACATCCCGCCAGCCCTGCTGGACCGGATGGAGGTGATTCGTCTGCCGGGTTACACCGAAGACGAGAAGATCAACATCGCCGTCAAATACCTCGCGCCCAAGCAGATTTCGGCCAATGGCCTGAAAAAGGGCGAGATCGAATTTGACGTCGAAGCGATCCGCGACATCGTGCGTTACTACACCCGCGAAGCCGGTGTGCGTGGCCTTGAGCGTCAGATTGCGAAGATCTGCCGCAAAGCGGTCAAGGAGCACTCGCTGGAAAAACGCTTCTCGGTGAAGGTGGTTGCCGATTCCCTGGAGCACTTCCTGGGCGTGAAGAAATTCCGTTACGGCCTGGCTGAGCAGCAGGATCAGGTAGGGCAGGTGACGGGCCTGGCGTGGACCCAGGTGGGCGGCGAACTGCTGACCATCGAAGCGGCGGTTATCCCGGGCAAAGGCCAGCTTATCAAGACCGGTTCGTTGGGTGATGTGATGGTCGAATCGATCACCGCCGCGCAGACCGTGGTGCGCAGCCGCGCCAAGAGCCTGGGGATCCCCCTGGACTTCCACGAGAAGCACGACACCCACATCCACATGCCGGAAGGGGCGACCCCCAAAGACGGCCCTAGCGCCGGTGTAGGCATGTGCACGGCACTGGTGTCGGCACTGACTGGCATTCCTGTGCGTGCCGATGTGGCGATGACCGGGGAAATTACCCTGCGGGGTCAGGTATTGGCCATCGGTGGTCTGAAAGAGAAATTGCTCGCTGCACACCGAGGCGGTATCAAGACCGTGATCATTCCGGAAGAGAATGTTCGCGACTTGAAGGAAATTCCTGACAATATCAAGCAGGATCTTCAGATTAAACCGGTTAAATGGATTGACGAGGTCCTGCAAATTGCGTTGCAATACGCGCCGGAGCCCTTGCCGGATGTGGCTCCGGAGATTGTCGCGAAGGACGAAAAACGCGAGTCCGATTCCAAGGAAAGAATTAGCACGCATTAATGCGAATGAGCCTGGGGGCTTCCTTGACAGCTTTTTAGAGCCCTTGTTATAAAGCGGCTCTTAAGTGTCTGTAGGCCATTCAGCACTGGTTTTTGCTTTCACCAAAAAACTTAGAATCATACTCAATAGATATATAAGGGGACTTAGAGTGAACAAGTCGGAACTGATTGATGCTATCGCCGCATCCGCTGATATCCCGAAAGCTGCTGCTGGCCGTGCGCTGGACGCAGTAATCGAATCCGTCACTGGCGCTCTGAAGGCCGGCGACTCCGTGGTACTGGTAGGCTTCGGTACTTTCTCTGTGACTGACCGCCCAGCTCGCACTGGCCGTAACCCACAGACTGGCAAAGCACTGCAAATCGCTGCTGCCAAAAAACCAGGTTTCAAAGCCGGTAAAGCCCTGAAAGAAGCGGTTAACTAAGCTTCGTTCAAGCCTTGCCTACCCGGGTCAGACGCAGGTCTGGCCTGGCAGCGGAGCGGCAGCTGACCCACGTATCCATCGGGTCGCCAGGGCCTGGGGTGTTGGTTCAAAACCCCGTCCGCTCCGCCAGTTACGAGAAGGCGCATCCTCGGATGCGCCTTTCTTCTATCCGGACTCTACCCACGCTCCACGGTTGCCTAATTTTTGAAGATCAACCGTTTCTGGGGGACGCATGCTGCAAAATATCAGGGACAATTCACAAGGCTGGATTGCCAAGACCATTATCGGGATCATCGTCGCATTGATGGCGTTCACCGGTATCGAGGCCATTTTCCAGGCTTCGGGTAACAACAAGCAGGACGTGGCCAAGGTCAACGGTGAAGAAATCACCCAGACCGAACTGGGCCAGGCCGTTGACATGCAACGTCGCCAGCTGATGCAACAGCTGGGCAAGGATTTCGATGCTTCGCTGCTGGACGAAAAACTCCTGCGCGAAGCGGCTCTGAAGGGCCTGATCGATCGCAAGCTGTTGCTGCAAGGCGCCGCTGATTCCAAGTTCGGCTTCTCTGAAGCTGCGCTGGACCAAGTGATCCTGCAGACGCCGGAATTCCAGGTGGACGGCAAGTTCAGTGCCGAACGCTTTGACCAGGTGATCCGTCAGCTGGGCTACACCCGTATGCAATTCCGTCAGATGCTGACCCAGGAAATGCTGATCGGCCAGGTTCGCGCAGGCATCGCCGGCAGCGGTTTCGTCACCGACGCCGAAGTGCTGGCTTTCGCCCGTCTGGAAAAACAGACCCGCGATTTTGCCACCGTCAACATCAAGACTGACCCTGCGGCGGTGAAGCTCACCGACGATGAGGTCAAGGCTTACTACGACAAGCACGCCAAAGAGTTCATGACCCCGGACCAAGTGGTCATCGATTACCTGGAACTGAAGAAGTCTTCCTTCTTCGACCAGGTCACCGTCAAGGACGAAGAGCTGCAGGCTGCCTATCAGAAAGAAACCGCCAACCTCGCTGAACAGCGTCGTGCCGCGCACATTCTGATCGAAGTCAACGACAAGACCACCGACGCGCAAGCCAAGGCCAAGATCGAAGACATCCAGGCACGCCTGGCCAAGGGTGAGAAGTTCGACGCCCTGGCCAAGGAGTTCTCCCAGGATCCAGGTTCGGCCAACAATGGCGGTGACTTGGGCTTTGCCGGCCCTGGCGTCTACGACCCGGACTTCGAAACCGCCCTGTATGCCTTGAACAAGGACCAGG
>NZ_VBVZ01000234.1 GCF_005863185.1 Pseudomonas edaphica | reverse complement strand
GCTTCGACGTCGATCACCTCAAACCCCTGCCGCCGCCAAAAATCAATCGCACCCGGCAAAAACGGATGGGTGTGCAGGTAAACCACCTCTACACCATGCGCCTGTGCCTTAGCCTCCAATGCGCGATACAACTCCCCTGCCAAACCAAAACGGCGAAACGCCGGCAGCACGAACAGGCGCACAACCTCGACGACTTTGCGGCCCTGGTAATTCAACTGCGGGAAGCGCCCGTCATACGGCAGATAGCCGACGGCAGCCACGATTTGACCTTCAACACAGGCCAGCAGAAACTGGCCGTCACCCTTTAGGTAAACGGCCTCAAATCGCGCCAAGTCATCCGGCAGGCCCGTGGCGCTGAGCTTGGGGAAAAGCTCGGCACGGGCCTGCAGAACAAAGGCCAGCACCTGCGGAAGGTCGGCGGCCGTCACCGTCCGAATGGTCAGGCTTTGTGCCATACAATCTCGATCGCTCAGTGTCACTTGGTATGCACGTAGCACAAAGCAGAGCCCTTCACGCCCGACGCATGGACGCTGACATGCCGCGTGGAAAAACCTGGCTTCTCGACGAACTGCTTCTCTTGCCAACTCGCGTAGATGCCGTACTGATAACCGATGGCGCCATTGGCATACCACGACACGGCCATTTTATACACGCCCTTCTCATCCGGGGCCTCCCACTGCGTCTTGTCGATGACCGGCTTCGCCTGGTTGAACGTGCGCAGGTGGAACGTGCGCGGCCCGCCGTTGGGCTCGGTCGAACTGGACAGAAACAGCGTGTCGTCTTCGGCATCGTCTTCGGCAGCCGCCAGAATCACTGCCGGCACCCACTTCTCGCCCCGGTACTCTTTTTCGATGAACACCGTGCAGCTCAACGTGCCGTCACCTGGGGTCTTCATTTTGAATTGCCGCTCGTACTGCCCGTAGGGCACATCAAACGAGAAGTTGTATTCGGCGGCTTGAACATCTGCCACCAGCAAAAATGCCGACAGCCCTACAACTGCATGGGAAATGGTCACGTGTGCGTCCTTGCGGGAATCTGGAAACCAGGGTGTCAGAGGTTACGCGGGGTGCAGGTGAATGGCTAACCACTACAAGCGAGTACCGACTGGATCCTCGCCGATATCCACCGCCGACTGTAAGCAAGTACGCCATCCGCCATCGCCACCGGAAAATGAATAAACCCATGGGCAGATTCCGGTAACAGATGGGCTTGTACCTCTGCCGCTATGCCCCAGCGCTCGGCAATCAGCAGGGTGTCGTCTTTGAGCGGGTCCAGCTCCCCAACAAACATCAACGCAGGTGGCAGCCCTGTAAAGTCGCCAAACAACGGTGACAACGGCGGCTGCCGACGTTGCTCATCACTCAAGCCCGGCGTGAGCAGGCGCAGCGCTTCGACCATGCCCGGTCCGTCCAACAACAACGTCTCGGGCCCCGCCGTGCGCACGCTCGGTGTGCCGGTCAAGTCGTATACGCCGTAGTACAGCACCGCGCCGTTTACACGTTTGAGCAGGTCCGGCCATTGCTTAAGCGCCAGCAAGGTTGCCGCCGCCAAATGCCCACCGGCAGACTCACCCACGACGAACACTGGCAAGCCTGCAAACTCATCACTGCTGAGCAGCCAGCGCGCTGCATTCAGGCAGTCCTCCATCAACCCCTCAACCGGCGTGTCCACCGCCAGCCGGTAATCCACCGACACCACCGCCACGCCGCACGCCTGCACCATGCCCAGGTTGAGGTCGTCATCCATCTGTGCATTGCCGATCACCCAGCCGCCGCCGTGGATATCCAGCACCACGCCGTTGGTTTTCCCCTCGGGCCGCAGGATACGCACGGGCACACCGGCCACTCGGCGGGTTTCAGCCGCAGGCGCTTTCTTGACCTTTTGACTGACCCGCAGCAACGCCTGGATCAAACGCGGCGTGACGCGATTGCGGATTTTAAAACGCGGCAGCCAGGCCAGCTTTTTATTGAACTGGCGCATCTGGACTAATTCAGCCTCGCTCGCGGGCCAGCGTTTATGAGCCATCAGCGGTTATTACGCAAAATCGAGAAATTCAACGCCGCCGCTACGCTCAGCCACGCCAGGTAAGGGAACAGGATCAAGCCGGTGATCAAGTCCAGCCGCAACGCCATCACCACCAACGCTGCCACTACCAGCCACAGCAGCACGATCACCACCATCCCGGCCAAGAGGTTGTGAGCCCCGAAAAACACCGGCGTCCACAGCGTGTTCAGCGCAATCTGCGCCGCCCACAGGCCCAGGGCCAATTGGCTGCCAGGAATCATCGTCAGGCGATAGCCCGCCCAGGCGAGCAGCAGGTAGATGACGGTCCATGCCACCGGAAACAGCCAATTGGGTGGAGTGAAGCCGGGCTTGACCAGGGTTTCGTACCACTGGCCGGGCTTGAAAATGATGCCGGTACTGGCGGCGGCGCCGCAGGCGATGAGGAAAATAAGGAAGATCATGGGCTGTCCTGGGCTGAAATCAGCGGTGATGGGTGGGAGGCCTTGTTCCCTGCCATTTCAATGACTCAAACACACGGGCATAAATTCCATCCAGCGCGGCAATTTGCACAAACCAGCGCCTCTTCTTCGCGTCATCAAAATCGACTAGGGTGCCTCTACGCCTTAATCCGTTTGCCGTCATTGGGATGCTGCGCCTTGAACCTCTCCACTGTTGACCACCGCGCCAGCCCCTGGTCGGTATTCCTGATTTTCCTGCGCCTTGGGCTCACGTCATTCGGTGGTCCGGTGGCGCATCTGGGTTACTTTCGCGACGAGTTCGTCACCCGGCGGCGCTGGCTGAGTGAGCGCACTTATGCGGACCTTGTAGCACTGTGCCAATTCCTCCCCGGCCCGGCCAGCAGCCAGGTGGGCATTGCGCTGGGTCTGTCACGGGCGGGCTACGGCGGCGCGCTGGCGGCGTGGCTGGGGTTTACCCTGCCGTCGGCCGTGGTGCTGATCCTGTTTGCAATGGGTATTGCCCAACACAGCGCGGCCATCCCGTCCGGCGTGCTGCACGGCCTTAAAGTCGTGGCGGTCGCCGTCGTCGCGCAAGCCGTGTGGGGCATGGCGCGCAACCTGTGCACCGACGCAACGCGCATCACTGTGATGCTGATCGCCGCCTGCATAGCCCTGCTGCAAACCTCGGCCTGGGGCCAGGTGGGTGTTATAGCCGCAGCGGCACTGGCCGGCCTGCTCTGGCTCAATACCCCGCCGCCGACCACCCACGACGCGCTGCCCATCACCCTCAGCCGTCGAACCGGGGCAATGTGGCTGGCGTTGTTCCTGATATTACTGGCGGGCCTGCCGCTGCTGGCGCAGTTCACAACCCGCCAAGACGTAGCCGTGATCGACGCGTTCTACCGCACCGGTGCACTCGTGTTCGGTGGCGGCCACGTGGTACTGCCGCTATTGCAAGCGGAGGTCGTGCCGACACTCTGGGTGAGCAACGACGTATTCCTGGCCGGCTACGGGGCGGCGCAAGCCATGCCCGGTCCCCTGTTCACCTTCGCCGCATTCCTTGGCGCGTCGATGCAACAGCCCCCCACCGGTTGGCCTGGCGGTTTGCTCTGCCTGCTGGCGATCTTTGCGCCCTCGTTTTTGCTGGTGATGGGCGCAATGCCCTTCTGGGAAAGCCTGCGCCGCAGCCCGCGCACCCAAGCGGCTCTCGCGGGCGTGAATGCTGCAGTGGTTGGCCTGTTGCTGGCAGCGCTGTACCAACCGGTGTGGACCAGCGCCATCTTCAGCGCCCGGGACTTCGGTCTGGCCCTGATTGCCCTGATGGCGTTGATGGTGTGGAAATTACCCCCGTGGCTGGTGGTGCTGGGCAGCGCCGGGGTCGGATGGCTGCTCAGCCTCGGCCCGGCATAACCTCAGGCGCCACGATCGTGAGCCAAGGCCAGCGCGCCTGATAACTGCGGGCCTTGGCGGCGAACAACTCAGGCTCGCGGTGCAGCGGGTTAATGCGCAACACGCCCTGCTCCACATCCGCCAACCCATAGGGCGCGTACACTTCGCCGGTGTCGATCTCCAGCCCGATGCACGTGCCGGCCACCAGGTAACGGTCCACGCCCTGTTTAGCCGAGTGCAGCTGCGGATAAGGCCGACCAAAGCGCTCGCTGTACCAAAGGTGCACCCGCGCCTGGTTCTTGACCTCGACATTAACGCCCAAATCCTCAAACAACCGCTCGGCGGCGCGGATCACTTTGTCCTCCGCTTCGTAGGACAAGTCCGTGTCGAAGTAAAAGACGTCGTAGTCCTTTACGTTATGAGCCGCAGGCAAGTTTGACTGATGGTTCCAGACGGCCTGGAACAGGCAGCCCGCCGTGAGCATGCACTGCTCCACACCGAGGTCGGGCAGGCGTGCGGTGATTTCGGCGTTGATGGGGTTGGCCATGGCCAGCTCGAGCAGGGTGTTGACGGTCAATGTCATGTTTAATCCTTGTGTGTTCAGGGTGGCTCAAGTCACCGAACCTACACGACGGCGGGGAGGGTTTCGTGACAGCAATGTTTCTATACACTTTGCCCGCCCGCCACCAATCGTCAAGGATAAAACGATGCGAATCAGAGAAATGGCCCTCATCACCGCCAGCGCCCTGCTGCTCACCGCCTGCAGCGACAGCCCGTCGGACACCGACATTCAAGCCGCGCTGCAACCCCGGCTGGAAGGCGCTTCCTGCGTGAAGGCGGCGATGTTCAACCGCTTCCCGGTGACCTTGGGTGACGGCGTCATGAGCGGCACCTCCAGCGCCAACCAGCCGGCCTTCGACGCCCTGACCGACGCCGGCCTGCTGACCAAAAGCGCCAACACCTACAGCCTCACCGACAACGGCCGCGCCGCCTATGTGCAGCAAGAGTCCGGGTTCTGCTACGCCCAGGGCTATGAAATCGCCAAGATCCAGAACATCGCCGCCAACCCCAACCCGATGGGCGCTGCCGTGGATAAATCCTGGGTGGTGACCGTGGACATCCGCCAGAAAACCATCGCCGACTGGGCCAACACCCCGGCGATTGAAAAACTGGCCCGCAACCCGGAAAACCTCTCCGAAGTGCCCAAGACCTACACCGTGGTGGTGGGCCGCTTGAAGGGTGAGCAAACGCTGAAGCTGATCGACCCACGGTTTTCGATCATGCGTGGGGTTGGGGTGAACCAGGCGTTCTAAGTGGTGAGCAGTACTGTTGTGGAAAGCGGGTTCGTTGTGGCGAGCAGGCTTGTTGTGGCAGGCAGGCTTGTTGTGGCGAGCAGGCTTGCCTTGCGCTGGAGTGCGCAGCGCTCCCAACCCAGCCACCGCGGTCCAAGAGGGAAACCCGGCCGCCTGAATTCGGGGCCGCTTCGCAGCCCAACGCAGGGCAAGCCTGCTCGCCACAAGGGAGTTTCCTAACCACAGGGAATGGTGAACAAGCCCGCACCACCTTGCTCCATTGCCTACGCGTGCGTCAGAATCCGCCGGCTTGTGCGCTGAGGTGGCCGTCTCTAAGGTGGCTCGGTCGCTGAATGTTCAGTGATCGGGTTTAGTAGCCTGAGTTGGGTATTGAAAAGTGCATGAGCTTCATCAATCAGACATTGCGTCTGTGCTTGATGGTGGCTGTGCGTAGGGCGTCCTCGGGCGCGCCGGCTTTGATATCCACCGGTCTACTAACCTGCGCACAGCTGCCACCTTTTCGTTTAGTAGCGAAAAGATGGCGGCCAAAACCAGGATATCGTTATGACTCAAGCAAAAACTGACTCAACCACCCTCTTCACCGTCGTCCCCGACGCCAACACCGAAACCCTAATCACCAACAGCTACGAAACCTTCACTAGCGTCAGCACACTGCTGCTCGACCTGTCCGAAGACCTGTGCGGCAAACACCGCGACATCGCCCTCGCCATCCACCAACTGAGCGAACTGGGCGTGCTGCTCACGGCCAAATTGCTCGACCGTGAAGCACCTTGCCCTGGCTGATAAACAGCCCACGGCAGCGCCGCAAAGGGCGCTGCCTTCAATTAACGACAGGGTATTAATCCACGTACTGAATAGTGAAATCCGGGTAGTGATCAACAATCTGAATCTTGTAGTCGGGGTAGTGATCCACCGTTTTCCACTTGCCGGCTGAATCAGGGTAGTGATCCACCCTCTTCACCTTGAGGTCCGGGTAGTGATCGACCACCTGAACCTTGTAGTCAGGGTAGTGATCGACGTACTGAATGCTGCCGTAAATCTTCGAGACATCAACGCTCGTGCCCGCTTGAGCGCCGAAGGCACAGGTCAGCAGCAGTGACGCGAGAGCAACTTTAAACATGACAGCCTCATCCTGAGAAATAAAAGGCGCCCAGTCTAACGCCCTGCGCGCGCAACTTCCTGTAGTGCCGGGCTCTTAACCCTTCAACTCACCCGCGCGGTTACTCGCCGCATCGTCGTAAGCCACATACAAGGATTCGGCGATCTGGCTTTTGATGGCTTTGGTGGATTCCAGGCCCAACACAAATCCTTCGGCTTTGCCGCCAGCGCGGTTGAGTTCTTCGTGGGTCGCGGCGCCAGTGATGGCGTCGAGAAGCTTAGCGGCGTGAGGGCCGACGCCTTTGGGGAGGGAGATTTGGTCGATGGACATGGCGATACCTTGAGAAAAATGATCGGGAGCGCATGGACCACTGCCGGGGGGTGCCATGGTAGACCGGTTAGCGTGGAAAGGGGGGCTTTCGGCCAAAAGCTGCCGGTCGGGTCAGGCGGCGTCCGACCCGCTTTCGTCATTCAGAACTGGCTAATTGGCAAAAGTCAGACAATTGAATGCGTCTATGAAATCAGGGGCTTCCATGTAGCGCAATGGCTCTACAGTTGCCAAAACCGATGGGGACTCGGGGTAATCGTGTTCCATGGCGTCTTTTCTGCCATATTCGCGCCGCAGCATTGTGCGATCACCAGAGCGCTCTTGGACTGTTACGGCCCTCATCCGGTTGCAACTCCGCGCCCGGCGCAGGGAGAGTTTTTTTGGTGGCTTGACCATCGGAATATTTATCCCGTATTCGGCTCAAATTATCTGCAACTGACGAAGCCTTCGGGCACATATTAATTGCAAGTGGGCTTGCATCCCACCGTACTGGCTCGCATTCAGTCGCAAAATCCCTGCAAGCATTCCTCAACGCTGCCTTAATGCTTCTTCAATAAGTGATGATGGATCAATGGCATAACCCTTTTGTCCAAGCAGTTTATAAAAATCTTTATTAGTATTTTCAAAAACTGCAAAATTTGAGATTTCGACATTATCCTTTTCCAGCTTCTGCAAAAGAAAGTAAATAATATCTCCTTTTGCCCATACGGCTTGTTTGAAGCTGATGCCACTCTCATAGTCAGTGCTGAGCTTTGTAACAAGCGGTGGACCATTTTTTTTCTGAATAGCCCCGAAAAGCTCACTATTTTGTGATTGCGAATAAATCATTAACTCGTACATTGATAATTTTTCGTCCGCCTCAGAAAAATGAAAAATTATCCTGTTTTTCATACTCTTAAAATCACCAGAAACAACCAAGCCATTGTAACTCAAAAAACCAAGCGAAGAGCTTTCCGTCCTTTCATAGCCAAGCAATGTTTTCTCTTCTGATGGAATTGCATTAACACGAGCTTGCTTATAAATAGATTGAATATTTTCTTTAAATGTAAGACCTGCCAAATCCAGGCCATTAAGAATGGGTTGGGAGTTTTGAATGGTGTTCCCTCCCACACTCTCATCATTATTTTTTGAAAAGCAAATCGGAGTTATGACAGATAGAATAATGACGAATACAATTTTTTTCATGTATGTTTACCTCAAAAGTAGACGATAGTGAATGTGGAAAAATCGTACGGTAAGCATTCGGATTTTCAAAGGAAAAAGGGAAAAAGGGGACAGATTTATTTACCTTCATATAAATCCGTCCCCTTTTTTGATTGAGGGTATCGCGGAATCAGGAACTGGTCCGGGGCCACCTGTAGTGAAGAGCGCAACCTGTCCGAGGGCGTCGGTAGCGACCCATCCAACGTCAAAGTCCTGAAGAACGAAGGGAGCCATCATTTGCACCTACTTTTGAAGAGGGGACGAGTTGATTTCCCAACTCTGCTTACCAGCCCAGAGAGTGTAAAAGTGCGTAGACAAACTCTCAAAGCGGGAAGAAATTCGAAGGATTTATTTTTCCAGCTTAAAGATCTGCTTCTGGCCGATATCCGCTACCACCCTGAAACTCACGCATTATCTGCACAACCAGCGGCTTCACATATTTCTCAATGGTATCAATCTCCGGCGGATCATCATGGCGCCCCCACTCCCCCTGATCAAAGGCCTGATAAAGCGAGAAAGCAGGCTGCGGCATGTCATTGGTCATGCCCACATCAACGATGGCAGCGATGAGCCCGTTCATGACGCCATCGCAGAACTCGTAAGTCAAAGCCCCTGCCAAGTAGCCTTCAGCAACCGCTATGGATAGCTCGTTCAGCAGATTGCGGGGGGCCACGCCGAATTCCTCGCAGGCGGCAGCAAGATCATTCAACGTTAAACCGTAGGCTTCGGCTTCAACCAAAAGCTTATTGCGTTGGTTCTTTGGCAACCTCCCGTCCACGGTTCCCTTCCAAGTTGCGGATGTCGTCCCCGAGTCACTCATAATACTTCCCAGCCAGCAAAATGGCCGCACAGCGATGCCAAACATTGGGTATCGACCTATCCTCTTGGGCAAGTCGGGAACTGGCGTCTGCCCACGAAGCTGCCGCATCGAAAAACGCGTCAACGGACACATTTTCCCAGCCTAGAGCACTTGGCCCATAGGCCGATGAAGGCGATGTCTTTTCAATTAAACGCCCGCTGGCGAAATCTACACCGAGGGCTTCGATAAATCGTATGAACGACGGTTCATCTCTGACGTGCGCCAACAACTCATGAAGATCTACAGGGCTATGCATAGATTTCCTGGAAGCACTTAATGATTGATCACATGCTGCTGCACTGCATCGTGAACGGTCAACTCGGCTATCCAGGCTTTCAGGCCGGGGATGTGATGCGGAGTGACCACTCCTGGCCGTAAGCTGACCTTCTCAACAACC
>NZ_VBVZ01000233.1 GCF_005863185.1 Pseudomonas edaphica | reverse complement strand
TGGTTTATCAGCATGGACGTGGCCGACGAGAAGCAGGTCGCCCAGGGCGTTGCCGAAGTGCTCGGCCAGTTCGGTCGCCTGGACGCGTTGGTGTGCAACGCCGCCGTGGCCGACCCGCGCAATATCACCCTCGAAAGCCTCGACCTGGCGTACTGGAACCGCGTGCTGGCGGTGAACCTCAGCGGGCCGATGCTGCTGGCCAAGCACTGTGCACCGTACCTGCGTGCCCATGGCGGCGCGATCGTCAACCTGGCCTCGACCCGCGCGCGTCAATCGGAGCCCGACACCGAGGCCTACGCGGCGAGCAAGGGCGGGCTGTTGGCCCTGACTCACGCGCTGGCCATAAGTCTTGGGCCAGAGGTGCGGGTCAATGCCGTCAGCCCTGGCTGGATCGATGCGCGTGATCCAGCGGCGCGGCGTGCCGAGCCTTTGACCGATGCCGATCATGCCCAGCATCCGGCGGGCAGGGTGGGCACGGTTGAGGACGTGGCGGCGATGGTGGCGTGGCTTCTGTCGCGTCAGGCAGGGTTTGTCACTGGCCAAGAGTTTGTGGTCGACGGCGGCATGAGCAAGAAGATGATTTACAGCGAGTAGGGCGGGTAGCCGCCTTGAAGCAATTTTGTCTTTTTCAGAAAAACTTCAAGCAGGCTATTGACTTAGGTCTGCTACCTGCGTAAATTTCGCGGCCTCAACGAAGCAAAGGGTGATTAGCTCAGCTGGGAGAGCATCTGCCTTACAAGCAGAGGGTCGGCGGTTCGATCCCGTCATCACCCACCACTTCTTGAGAGTTTTGCCTTCGGGCAAGACGCAACGTTAAGGGTTGCACCGACGCGCAGCGGTAGTTCAGTCGGTTAGAATACCGGCCTGTCACGCCGGGGGTCGCGGGTTCGAGTCCCGTCCGCTGCGCCATATTTTCCAGGTCCGATTTATCGGGTTTGAGATTGAAAGGCTTTGGCTGATCAGTCAGACGTTTAAAGACAGTTGAGGGTTTAGGTTCAACTGGTCAAGCGATACGCAGCGGTAGTTCAGTCGGTTAGAATACCGGCCTGTCACGCCGGGGGTCGCGGGTTCGAGTCCCGTCCGCTGCGCCATATCTGCCCCAAGGCCCACTGAACGCCTTGGAGCACAAAGCAAGTGTTAAGCTGCTTTGATCCGATAGCAAAGACCCTGGTCGAAAGACCGGGGTTTTTTGTGTCTGCGATTTGATATTTTGGGTTGAGCTTCTTCTGAAGCTGCCACTGGTCAATGTGGGAGCTGGCTTGCCTGCGATAGCTACACCTCGGTCCAAGGTATGGCCATCGTCGGCAGCCAGCTATCGCAATCAGAACCCCAGCTTATCCCGCAGCCCGTAATACCAGGCACCCATCGCCGCAAACGGTGTGCGCAACAGTTGCCCGCCCGGGAACGGGTAGTGCGGCAGGTCGGCAAACGCATCAAAACGCTCTGCCTGGCCTCTCAACGCTTCTGCCAGCACCTTGCCCGCCAGGTGCGTGTACGTCACGCCGTGGCCACTGCAGCCCTGGGAGTAATAGATGTTGTCGCCCAGGCGACCCACCTGTGGCAGGCGCGACAGGGTCAGCAGGAAATTGCCGGTCCAGGCGTAATCGATCTTCACATCCTTGAGCTGCGGGAAGGCCTTGAGCATCTTCGGGCGGATGATCGCTTCGATGTTGGCCGGGTCGCGCGCGCCATACACAACGCCACCGCCGAAGATCAGGCGCTTGTCACTGGTGAGGCGGTAGTAGTCCAGCAAGTAGTTGCAGTCCTCGACGCAGTAGTCCTGCGGCAGCAAGGTCTTGGCCAGTTCATCGCCCAGCGGCGCGGTGGTGATGACCTGGGTGCCGCACGGCATCGACTTGGCCGCCAGCTCCGGCACCAGGTTGCCCAGGTAGGCATTGCCCGCGACGATGATGAACTTGGCCCTGACCTTGCCCTCGGCGGTGTGTACCACAGGGTTGGCGCCGCGCTCGATGCGCACCGCCGCAGACTGCTCGTAAATCGTGCCGCCCAGGGACTCCACCGCCGCTGCTTCGCCCAGTGCCAGGTTGAGCGGGTGAATATGGCCGCCGCTCATGTCCAGCAGGCCGCCGACATAGTTGTCACAGGCCACCACTTCGCGGATACGGCGCTCATCCAGCAACTCAAGCTGCGTATGGCCGTAGCGCTCCCACAGCCGCTGCTGCGACTCCAGGTGGCCCATGTGCTTGCTGTTGAGTGCAGCGAACACACCGCCGTCCTTCAAGTCGCACTGGATCTGGTACTTGGCCACGCGCTCACGAATGATCCTGCCGCCCTCAAACGCCATCTGCCCCAGCAACTGCGCCTGCTTGGGGCCAACGCTGCGTTCGATCACGTCGATGTCGCGGCTATAGCTGTTGACGATCTGCCCACCATTGCGGCCCGAGGCGCCAAAGCCGACCTTGGCGGCTTCCAGTACCGTCACGCGAAAACCGTTCTCCAGCAGAAACAGCGCGCTGGACAGGCCGGTATAACCGGCGCCAATCACGCAGACATCGGTTTCGACTTCACCTTGCAGCACCGGGCGTGGCGGAACCGCATTCGCGGACGCGGCGTAATACGACTGGGGGTAGGGGGTGTTCGCCATCCTGGAACCTCTGTTTTATATTTTTTACGAGTGCGCCGATCCTACCTGAGTTGAAAATTGCCTGCCAGCCACCCGAAAACCCCGGGCATGCCTTTCACAAATAAAAAATTCGCATATTCATAGGGTTAGCTGCAAAAAAGATGTTGACACCCCTTCGGAATTCCGTAGAATGCCGCCTCACAGCAGGCACGTAGCTCAGTTGGTTAGAGCACCACCTTGACATGGTGGGGGTCGTTGGTTCGAGTCCAATCGCGCCTACCAAACAAAATCCGCTCTGCTGGGCGGTCTGGAAGGGCTCACCGAAAGGTGGGCCCTTTTTTGTTGTCTGCGATTTGTAAAACTTCCTTATCAACACTCCCGCCGCCATCGTTATGCTTTTACCCGTCGTGCTGCTGCTCTTCTGCAAGCTTATCGAATGCCGCCTGGGCGTTCATCACAGCTTCAGAATGTTGGAGCGTCCACCTATATAACGCACGAAATGGCTCTTCCAGCGTATGCCCCAGGTCCGTAACGCTGTACTCGACGGCGACTTGAGAAGAGGGGATGACGCGGCGCGACAAAATGCCATTGCGCTCCAGGCGACGCAGGCTTTGCGTGAGCGCTTTTTGCGTAATGCCGTCGAGTCGACGTTTGATTTCATTGAAGCGCAGCGGGCTTTTACAGAGCGTTGCCAGTATCAATACGGACCATTTGTCCGCGATCTGATCGAGCAGTATCCGGCTGGTGCAATCAGCGGCGTAGACGACTGGAGGGTTCTCGTTTTGCCCCAACGCCTGAATAGCTTTTTCCTGCATGTAGTTTCCTCGGGTATACCTGAGCACTTTTAAGTGCCTTATTGATATTAGGTATACACCTTATACCATGGAGTTTCCTTTTGCTCGGAGCATCTCTCAATGAGTTCTACGAATCTCGACTCTCTATTTCAGCCGTTCACGATCAAGTCTTTGACCCTGAAGAATCGAATTGTAATGGCGCCTATGACGCGCGCTTTCGCCAAGGGCGGTGTGCCTGACGAACAAATCGCCGCTTATTACCGCAAGCGTGCGGAAAACCAGGTCGGGTTGATTCTGTCTGAGGGGGCTGTGGTGGATCGTCCGGGCGCTCGTAATATGTCGCGGATTCCGTTTTTCCATGGCGATGAATCACTCGCAGGCTGGAAAGCAGTAATCGAAGGTGTTCATCGTGCCGGTGGCAAAATGGGGCCGCAGATCTGGCACGTCGGGGCCGCGCCCAGTTTCCAGGAAGACTGGGCGCCCGCCGGTGGGTTTGAGAGCCCGTCGGGGCTTGCCGGTCCTCAAAAACCACTGGGGCAGGCCATGAATGATGAGGCGATTGCCGACACCATTGCGGCGTTCGCCAAGGCCGCTGCTGACGCCAAGCGGCTGGGGTTTGATACCGTCGAAATACACGGTGCCCACGGATACCTGCTGGACCAGTTTTTCTGGACAGGTACGAATGAACGCTCCGACCACTTCAACGGTGCAACGATCAAGGAGCGTTCACGGTTCGCGGCGGAAGTGGTCAAGGCCATACGCGCAGCCGTAGGGCCGGATTTCCCGGTCATTCTGCGTCTGAGTCAGTGGAAGCAGCAGGATTACAGCGCCCGTTTGGCTACGACGCCTGAAAGCATGTCCGATTGGCTGGTGCCACTGGTGGAGGCCGGCGTGGACGTTTTGCATTGCTCTCAACGGCGCTTCTGGGAAGCCGAGTTCCCGGAACTGGACGGCGAGCAGGGTCTGAACTTTGCCGGCTGGGCCAAAAAGCTGACGGGCGCTGCGACTATCAGTGTCGGCTCTGTGGGGTTGTCCGGCGACTTCCTCGGCGCCTTCAGCGGCGAAAGCTCCCAACCGGCAGCCATCGACAATTTGGTGCAGCGATTGGAGAAAGAGGAGTTCGACTTGATCGCTGTTGGGCGAGCACTGCTGAGTGACGCGCAGTGGGTGAGGAAAATTCGAACGGGCAATTCGGCCGACTTGAAGCCTTTTGACGTAAAAGATTTGGCCGAGCTGGCCTGAGTCTCACACTTCTGACACGTGCAAAACCTTGAGTGTTGAAGGGCTCACCGAAAGGTGGGCTCTTTTTTTGGCTGGAATTTTGCCAATACCTGCCCATACCGCTTTGCGGGTTACTGCGCTGAGAACTGCTAGCAGAACAGCGTAGCCACCGATAACAGGCAGATAATCTGTGCAAACATCTGGCACCGTATCTCACCATTTGTTGTCGCCATACTCGTTTGTCCGGCGTACATAGCGGCTGCCTCCATCGGCAATACTGCGCTGAGCGCTGCGCAGGACCGCGCAACACTGTATTGAGTATAGGTCTGGAACGAGATCCATGCTGTCGAGACGACTTAAGGTGATTGAGCGCCGCTGGGTTAATGAAACTGGCGCAGATCCACTCAGGTTTGGTGCGCCCAAGGCATACTGAGGAACGATTGAATTCAACCCATGGAGTCCGTAATGGAATTGGCAATGGAAGTATCGTTCGACGTGACGGCGCAGGAGCGCGAGGCCATTCTCAAGCCGCTGCGGGCTTTCAACCGCAGCCACACCGGCCAGATGCCGTCCGAAACGGTCGGTATTTTGCTGCGTGATCCCGCTTCTCAAGAAGTAGTGGGCGGTCTTTACGGGGAGATTTCCTTCGGGTGGTTGTTCATTGAGCTGTTGAGCATTCCCGACCAGATGCGCACCCAAGGCACGGGCACGCGATTAATGCGCGCGGCTGAAGACTTGGCCCGTGAACGCGGATGCGAGGGCATCTGGCTGGACACTTTCAGCTTCCAGGCGCCCGCGTTTTATCGCAAGCAGGGCTTCACTGAATTTGGCCACATTGCTGATTTCCCGCCGGGCCATAAACGCCATTTTTTCCACAAGCGCTTGAGCTGAACTCCCTCAAAGCGCCGGGCCACCCGGCGCCCATCACCGACAAAATTTATTGGTTTGCAGCAACAATTTTTCTTGTTGGACACCTCCCGCCCCCAACCAGCACAGTTGCCGCCACTGACGCTCGACCTCCCAGGTCAACAATAAAAAACCACGTCGGGCTGCACGCCACTTTCATGCTGTGAACCCTTTGTTCACATCCTGCCGTCATGGCGCCGCAGCGCGCATTCTAGGACTTAATCGTCATGCAAACTGTTGTGAACCTATGGCCGTTGATCGGCGTACTTGTCATCGTGGTTGGCTTTGTCCTGCGCTTCAATCCGTTGCTGGTGGTGACCGCCGCAGCCATTGCCACCGGGCTTGCCGCACACTTCCCGCTGGAAAAAATCCTCGCCAGCATGGGCGAAGGCTTCCTTCAGACCCGCGCCCTGCAATTGATCCTGTTGCTGCCCCTGGCCGTTATTGGCCTGCTGGAGCGCCATGGCCTGCGCCTGCATGCGCAGAACTGGATCGCTCGCTTCGAGCGCGCCACCGTCGGGCGCTTGTTGATCATCTACCTGTTCGTGCGCGAGTCCACGGCCGCCATGGGCCTCACCAGCCTGGGCGGGCATCCGCAGATGGTGCGGCCGTTGTTGGCGCCGATGGCCGAAGGCGCAGCGGAAAAACGCTACGGCAAACTGCCGGACAAACTGCGCCACAAGGTGTTGGCCATGTGTGCGGCGACCGATAACGTCGGGCTGTTTTTCGGTGAAGACATCTTTGTTGCCTTTGGTGCGATTGCGCTGATGCACACCTTCCTGCTCGGTTCGGGGATTGATGTGGAGCCGTTGCACATTGCGGTGTGGGGCATTCCGACGGCGATTTGTGCGTTTATCATCCATGCGATTCGCCTGCACCGGTTCGACCGAAGGCTTACCCGCGAGATGACGCCCGTCGCGACGCCGGTGGAGTCTGCGCAATGATTATCTCCATCGAGTACCTGTACTGGCTGGCCGGCATTCTGCTGTTGATTACCGCAGGCATGATCCTGCTGGATCGAACTCACCCCAAACGCTGGTCCAGCGCGGTGTTCTGGCTGTTATTCGCCATTCCGTTCCTGGTCGGGGAGCGCTTGCCACCGGTGGTTATCGGCGTGGGCGTGGTGATCATGGCCTTGATCGCAGGTTTGGGCGGCGTGGGGCGTGGCGCGCATGCCCAGTTGCATGACAAGTCTGCCCGCGCCAGTGCCGGTCGGCTTGGCCACAAGCTGTTTATCCCGGCGTTGGCCATTCCGCTGACCACCGTGATTGGCTCGGTATTGCTCAAGCACACCGAAATCGGTGGCGTGCCATTGCTGGACCCGAAAAACACCACTTTTGTCTCCTTGGGCATCGGCTGCCTGATCGCCCTCGGCCTGGCCTGTTGGTTGACCCGCGACACACCGGTGCAAGCCCTGCGTGAATCCCGGCGCCTGACCGAAGCCTTGGGCTGGGCCATGGTGCTGCCGCAAATGCTCGCCATGCTCGGCTTGCTGTTCAATGAAGCCGGGGTCGGCACCGCGGTTGCCCATGTCACCACCACCTATATCAACCTGGATTTCAAGCTGGTGGCGGTGATGGTGTATGTATTGGGCATGGCGCTGTTTACCGTGATCATGGGCAATGGTTTTGCGGCGTTCCCGGTGATGACCGGCGGTGTCGGCGTGCCGGTGCTGGTGGGCATCTACGGCGGCAACCCGGCGGTAATGGCGGCGATTGGCATGTTCTCCGGCTATTGCGGCACGTTGATGACGCCGATGGCGGCCAACTTCAATATTGTCCCGGCGGCCTTGCTGGAGTTGCCCGACAAGAACGCGGTCATCAAGGCGCAGCTGCCGACGGCACTGATGATGCTGGTGGTCAATATTGTGCTGCTCTACCTGTTGATGTGAGGCGAGGATGCAAACGTGCCTGTTGATGGGCTTCGAGCCCTTTGATCAAGACCCGGTCAACCCGTCCTGGGAGGCCGTGCGCCAGTTGGATGGGATGCTATTGGGTGAGGGTGTGCAGATTGTTGTGCGCCGACTGCCTTGTGCATTTGCCTTGGTGGAGGAGTGCCTGGCTGAGTGGATCACCCAATTGCGCCCGGCGATGGTGATCGCCACGGGGCTTGGGCCTGGGCGCGACAGCATTTCCATGGAGCGGGTGGCGATCAACGTTAACGATGCGCGCATCCCGGACAACCTGGGTGAGCAACCTGTCGATACGCCCGTGGTGATCGACGGGCCGGTGGCGTACTTCAGCACATTGCCGATCAAGGCCATGGTCAAGGCGTTGCGCGAGGCCGGGGTGCCTGCGGCGGTTTCGCAGACGGCGGGCACTTTTGTGTGCAATCAGGTGTTTTATCTGTTGCAGCACGCGCTGGCCGGCACGGACGTTCGCAGTGGGTTCATCCATGTGCCGAACTTGCCGGAGCAGGTGGTGGGGACTGGGCTGGCATCGATGCCATTGGTGACAACCTTAGAAGGCTTGCGCCTGGCGGTGCAGGTGGCATGGAACACACAGGTTGATGTGGTGCAGGCCGGTGGCCAGGTCAGTTGACCCGGCTCGCGGTGTTCAGGCTTCGCGCCTGGGGAAAAACAACTCAAAACAGGTCACTCCGGCCTCACTGGTGACCCGGTAGCGGCCGTTATGCAGCTGCATGATGGTCGCCACAATCGACAGCCCCAGCCCATTGGACTGGGCCGAGCGTTCCCGTGACTCATCCACCCGGTAAAAACGCTCGAACAGGCGCGGCAAATGCTCGGCGGGAATGGTCTGCCCCTGGTTGCTGACGCGCAAGTTGATGCCCTCGGCGTCTGGAATGGCCTGAATCAGCAACTGCGAACTGGGTGCGCCGTACTTGATGGCGTTTGCACACAAATTTGCCAAGGCGCGGCGCAACAGCATCGGTTCGGCCCAGATCAGGCCTTCGCCCTCGGCCTGAATGTGAATATCCACATCGCTCGCCAACCCTTCGAAGTAGTCCGCTATGCGCTCCACTTCATCCGCCGCACTCAGTTCCTGGCGTTGGCGCAGTGCGCTGGCCGGGTCGGTACGGGCGAGGAACAGCATGTTGTCGAGCATTCGTGCCAGGCGTTCGAGTTCTTCGACATTGGACGCCAGCAGTTGCTGGTAGCTCTCAATGTTACGGCTCTGTTGCAAGGCGACCTGGGTCTCCCCCAGCAAGTTGTTGATCGGCGTGCGCAGCTCGTGGGCCATGTCGGTGGATACCTGGCTCAGTTGTACAAAGCCCTTGGCCAACCGTTCAAGCATGGTATTGAAGGCGTCGATCATTGGCAGCAGCTCTTTGGGCGCGCCGTGGCTGTCGAGGCGTTCGGCCAGGTTGCCCACGCCGATACCTTGGGTGTGCACGGCCAGGCGCCGCAGTGGCACCAGCCCGCGGTGCACCAGCAGGTAGCTGACGATGGCGAGAATGACCGCGGCGATGCTGGCGAGGATAAACACGCTCAAGCGATAGCTGGCGAGCATCGCCGTGCGTTCGGTCATCAGGCGCCCGGTGGTGACTTGCAGGCTGCCCAGGTCGCCCGAGTCGATGGACGCGGCCACGGTGGCGAAAGGCACGCCATTGATACCGGGTAAATGG
>NZ_VBVZ01000232.1 GCF_005863185.1 Pseudomonas edaphica | reverse complement strand
GGGTCGCGCAGCGGCCCCTACTGAAGTTGATCGAGATTTGACATCGGGAGCGCAGTGAATGCCTTGGGGCTGCTGCGCAGCCCAACGGGAGCAAGCTCCCTCGCCACAGAGTTTGTGCGTAGTCAGCGTTGGGTTTTTACACCCGGAAATGACTGACCATCTGCTGCAACTGGCTGCCCAAACGCGCCAGTTCCACGCTCGATTTAGCCGTCTCATCGCTCGCAGTAGCCGTTTGCTCCGACACATCGCGCACGTTCACAATGCTGCGGCTGATCTCTTCAGCCACGGCGCTCTGCTGCTCGGCGGCCGCTGCAATCTGCTGGTTCATCGACTGGATATTCGACACGGTACGCGTGATGTTCTCCAGCGACACACCGGCCTTGCGCGTCAGCTCGACGCTGCTGTCGGTAAGGCTGCGGCTGTTGTTCATCACCGTGGCCACTTGCTGGGTGCCGTTTTGCAAACCGGCGACCAGGCCTTCGATTTCTTCGGTGGATTTTTGTGTGCGCTGGGCCAGGCCGCGCACTTCGTCAGCCACCACGGCAAAACCACGACCGGCTTCACCGGCACGCGCCGCTTCAATCGCCGCGTTGAGCGCCAACAGGTTGGTCTGCTCGGCCACGGCCTTGATCACGTCCATCACGCTGCCGATCTTGTTGCTCTCTTGTTGCAGGTGCGTCATTGCGTCAGTAGAGCGCGCCACTTCGGCGGCCAGGCGTTCGATCTGGGCGATGGCCTCGGCCACCACTTTGTCGCCGGCGCGGGCTTGGCCATCGGCATCGGCGGCGGCCAGCGACGCTTGCTCGGCGTTGCGCGCGACTTCCTGCACGGTGGCGGTCATCTCATGCATCGCGGTGGCGACTTGATCGGTTTCGATTTTCTGGCTGTTCACGCCGGCACTGGTCTGCTCGGTCACGGCCGAGAGTTCTTCGGCGGCGCTGGCGATCTGGGTTACGCCGTCACGAATGCCGCTGATCAGCTCGCGCAGGGTGGTGCCCATGCGCTGGATACCTTGCTGCAATACGCCGAGCTCATCGCGGCGGGTCACCTGGATGTTGTGGCTCAGGTCACCGGAAGCGATGCGTTCCACCACGGCCAGGGTGTCCTGGATCGGGCGAGTGATCTGGCGGGTAATGACCAGCGCCGCGATGATGCCGACCAACAACGCCAGCAAGGTGCTGATCAATTGCAGGCTGCGGGCCTGGGTGCTTTCGGCGTCGCGGCGATCGAGCTGGATGTCGTAAAGCTTGTCGCTGATGGTGACGATATCGGCACCCTGGGTGGTCATTTCGGCGCGCGCAGTGACGATATTGGCATTGGCGGCCTTGTAGCTCTGTACGGCGCTGCGATAGGCACCGAGTGCGGTTTCCAGCGACGTCAGTGCGCTTTGTTGGCTGGTGCCAAACGCGGTGCTGAGGCTTTTCAAACCGGCGATGGCTTTTTCGATTTGTGCAGCGGCGCGGGCTTCGGTTTCTGCGCTGGGGGAGTTGGTGTAGCCGCGCACTTCATAGCGCGCCAGGTGGAACTCTTCCTTGGCGTGCGTCACGGCCTGGTACTGGGTGAAGCGTTCCGGGCTGTCGGGCGCTTGCTGCACGCCGGTCTCCAGTGCGTCGATCTGCCCGTTGGCGATATCGGCCTTGTCGCCCATCACTTGGCGCGCGGCATTGCCGTTACGGTAGGCCTCACGCATTTTGTTCAGCGACTGCTGGTAAGCCGTGATGACGGCTTTCTGCTCGGTGAGCAGCTTGCGGTTTTCCGGGCTCTTGAAGCTGTCCAGCAGTTTCTGTTGCTGGGCGGCGAAGGCGTCGAGGCTGGTCTGGACGTTCTGTGCCACGGCTTCGTCGCCATTGGCGAGCATGTATTGCAGGCGCACGATGCGCAGCTTGGTCAGGGACGCGTTGAGCTGGGTGATGTCGCTCATCCAGTTGCTACGGTCAATCAAGCCGCCCAGGCTGGTCCAGCCGGTCAGGGCCAGGATCGAGGTGAGGACCAGCACCAGGCCAAAGCCCAGGCCGAGTTTGAGGTTGACGCTGATGTTGCCGAACCAGCTATTCATCGAATGCTCCGCAAGAATGATGTGTGTCTGCTGGACGGTGTTGTTGTTTGAGCCAGCCAAAGTTTGTACGGGGGTATCGGCGGCAGGCGATGATTCTGAAATACATTTCTTACGGGTGCGACGAAGGGTCGCTGTTGCCTGGCAGCAACGGCGGCCCCGCAGGCTCTCAGCAGGCTCCCAGCTGGCTTATAGTGCGGTAGCGGGCACCACGGTGAGTCTGAGGCAAGACGCGGCACCCGCGCTCAGGTGCACAGTGTTGCGTGCCACCCTTGAATGGTGGGCCTGGCCAGAAGGCTCACCACTGTTGGGGTTAACGTCAAACCTGGGGAAGTTGCTGCTGGCAATATCCAGGCGCAGTCGATGGCCGCGCTTGAACAGGTTGCAGGTGGCGAAGGGCTCGATCGTGACCTTTACCCGTTTGCCCGGTGTCAGTGCCGTCGGCTGCTCCCAGGAGTCTCGATAGCGACAACGGCGGATGCCGTCGGTGATGTTCATCGCAAAACCATCGGGGTAGTCGGCACTGGGCGGGTACAGGTCGATCAGCTTGGCGGTGAAGTCGGTGTCGGGTGCATCGCTGTCTATCCATAACTCGATCTGTACATCACCTGCGACAATCAAGTCTTCAATGAGCGGCTCGGTAAGGAAGCTCAGCACATCTTTGCGCTCGCTCAGAGGGCGGTTGTCGCCACGGGTGCCGAAGAAGTCGGCACGCTCACGTTGGTCGAAAGCGCCGCCCACAAAGATGGGGGCGCCGGAGGTCAGCGCACCGCCGAGGGTCGGGACCGGACAGGCCGGGTCGGCGAGGTAGCTCAAGCACGCGTCGGTTGCGTCTGGTGCAGTGCCGCTCAGTTGCCCTTGAGCCGTCAAGTAGAGCGTCTGCACCCGGCTGCCTGGCAGCGGCCATTGCGTCGATTGCAACCAGCGTCCGCCGTGTTGCAGTCGGCCGTCAGGGTCACGTTGGCCGCTGCCGCCCCCCATCAGAAATACCTGCACGCTGGCCTTGGGCGCGTGAGGCGAGGGTTTGAGCGATTGTTCGAACCACGCCAGGCGACAGCTCAGCCAGTTCTGATCGACCTGGCCATCGAATGCTGCCTGCGGCCCGAACTCGACGTCGCCGCTGTGGCTGATATTGCGGTCACCGTGCAGCCATGGCCCCATCACCAGCCGCTGGTGGGCCGAGGTGTTTTGCCTGAAGGCGCTGTAGTTGGCCAGGGTGGAGCTGACATAGGCGTCATACCAACTGGACATGAACAACACTGGAATGTCGGGCAGTTGCCGATAGTAGCCCTCGGCATAGATGCCGGACGTGCGCCAATACTCACTGAATGTGCCCTTGGCCCACTGCTCCAGCACGTAGGCCTCGTATTCCGGCACATGGCGCAAAGGTGACTGGCCGGGTTGCCAGGGCATCCGCGTAAACCAATGATGGATATCTTCCTGCTCCAGTGCTTGGCGAACCTGTGGATCGGCCAAGGCTGCTGGGCTTTCCTTGGCCTGGCGAAAGGCCCAGGTGGCCTGCTTGAGTTCGAACGCGCCACCCTGGCGAATCCCGCACTGATAGGCGTTGGCGAAGCCGCCGCTGTCGAGCACCATGCTGCTCAAGCCCGGTGGGTGCAGACAGGCCATCGCCAGTTGGGTATGCGCGGCGTAAGACAGGCCCATGCTGCCGATCTTGCCGTTGCACCACGGCTGGCGGACGATCCAGGCAAGCGTGTCGAAACCGTCCTCGCCCTCAGCGGTGTATTTGGTAAACACGCCTTCAGAGGCATAGCGGCCCCGGCAGTCCTGAAAGATTGCGACAAAGCCTTGGTCGGTAAAGCGTGCCGCCATCTGTTCTCGAGAGATGTGCTGGCCGTCGAGTTGTTTTTCCGAGCGAGAGGGTTTGCTCTTGTCGTAGGGCGTGCGTTCAATGACCACCGGGAAAGGGCCGCAGCTGCCTGTCGGCAAATAGATATCGGTGGCCAGGTGGATGCCGTCGCGCATCGGGATCATGTGGTTGTGCAGGGTTTGCATGGGGAAAACACTCATTGACTCAGTACCCGCTCGTGACCGCGATAGCCAGCAACACCATCGCCAGTACGGCGTAGATCAGAAACAGCGGCAGGATGTAGCGCGCCCATTGGCCCCAACCGACATTGGCGGTGGCCAGCAACACCAGCAGGCCACTGGAGGTTGGGGTGATCATGTTGGTCAGGCCATTGCCCATCAGAAACGCGAATACAGTGGTCTGCGGGCTGACGCCGGAGAGTTGGCCCAGCGGGCCGAAGATCGGCATGGTCACCGCCGCCTGGCCCGAGGTGGACGGGATCAACACGTCCAGCCCCAGTTGTGCGAAGAACATGCCGTAGGCCGACACAATCGGGCCGTGGTCGCCTACCAGGTTGGCCAGGGTGTGGACGATGGTGTCGAGCACTTGGCCGGTACTGAGGATGATTTCCACGGCGGTGGCCAGGCCGATCAGCACGCCGGCAATCAGCACCTTCTTCATGCCATCGACAAAGGCACTGGCGGCGACACTCGCACCTAGCCCGGCAATCACACTGAACGCCACCGTCAGCAACAGGTAAAACGCCGACAGCTCATGGTACTTCCAGCCCCAGCGGTTGGAGGCGTAGACCAGAAAACCGATGCCGCTCAGCAGCACAGTCAGGTTGATCAAGTGGCGCGTGGGCAAGGGTTTATGTTCGAACGTAATCTGCGCTGTCGCATCAAAACCGTGCTTGCGGATACTCCACAGCACGAAGGCAATCCCCACCAGCAGAAAGCTGCAGTAAGCCAGTACGCGCATGCTTAAACCGCTGAATATCGGCAGCCCGACCATCGGCTGAGCGACGGACAGCGCCACGGGATTGGAGATTGAAGCGAGGTAGCCGATCTTCACCGAGATCGTGACGATAGCCAGCCCGATCAGGTTCGACAGCCCCAGCCGGTTGGCCATGGCGACCATCAGCGGCACGATCAGAATAAACTCCTTGGCCAGGCCCATGAACGTGCTGCCCGCCGAGAACACCAGCATCAGGCTCGGCACCAGCACGTAAATGTTGCCACGGGTCAGGCCCAGTAAACGCTCCAGTCCGGCGTCGATCACCCCGGCCTTGTTCAGTACGCCAAACATGCCGCCGATGAACAGCACCATGAAGATCAGCGCTGCACGTTTCTCGATGCCTTGGGGGATGGCCATGAAACCTTCGACCAGAGACACCGGGCGGGCCACGGTATCGCCAGCCTTGCGTGGCTCCAGCGCGAACAATTGGCCCAGGCTGTCGTGTTTCTCCAGTACCTGATAAGAGCCGGGTACGACCAGCCCGTTCTGGCGCTCGAACTTGCCCGAGTTCACCGCATAAGTGAAGGCCACGGCGAGCAAGACGATGCTCAGCAGGATGATGGCCGGGTTGATCTGTTTGCGTTGCGTGGGTTTTTCCACCGCCGCCGCTGTGGAGAAATTCTGTGATTCGCTCATGCTGGCTGCCCCGGCGTTTGCCGTTGTTGTTATGGGGGAGTGACGCGTGTGGAGCGGACACTAGGGCAAAGTTTTGGCGGCGACAACGTTATGCGCAGGGTGGGTCGGGCTATGCGTTTTGTGCGTTCAAGCGCTGCTTGAGATGCTCGGCAAACGCTGTGACCACCTGTGGGCGTGGCTCATTGGTGCGATAGGCCAGGCCGAAAGCGTAAGGCAGTGCAGGGCGAAAAGGCCGGGTCACGATCGGCAGGTGCAGGAAGTGGCTGGCGAGCAAACCGTTGACGATCGACACCCCGAGGCCTTCGGCGACAAAGCTGCACGCCGCGCCTACCGAATGCACTTCGACCCGCACTTGCGGCGTGAGGTTGGCAGCGCGGAACACCTGGTTCAACTCGGCCCGTAAAGCCCGTTGTCGGCCCAGCATCACCAACGGCACATTGCGCAAGTGCTGCACCTCGATACAGGCGTGGCGAGTCAGTGGGTGGTCGGCGGGCATCACGCATACGCCTTCGGTTTGCAGCACGGGCTCGATGTCGAAGTCGGGAATTTCCGTCGGCAGGCGCACAAAACCCAGGTCGGCGGACCGGTCGAGTACGGCGCGCTCGATCATGTCGTAAGAGCCGGTCAGCAACTCGACCACGATGTCGTCATGGCTCTTGAGAAACTCCGCGACGATCCGTGGCAAAAGCTCTTGGGTCATGCTGGTGGGCACCCCGACCTTGAGCAGGCTTTTGCGCGAGCGGCCCACGCGCATTTCGTCTGCCAGGCGTTGGATACGCTGCATGCCGTCTACCAGGCCGGCGACTTCGGTCAGTAACTCTTCCGCTTCTGCGGTGGCCATCAGGCGACCTTTTTTGCGCAGAAACAATACGAAACCCAACGCCTCCTCCAGCTGACTCAACAGGCGGCTGACGGCCGATTGCGACAGGCCCATGCGTGTTGCTGCGCCGATGGTCGAACCGGTGGACATGATCGCCTTGAAGGCTTCGAGCTGCTTGAGATTCACCGTGATTTTCCTGTCGGTTGCGAGGGGCTGGCGGTGCTTTGCGCATAGCCTGATGCGCATCTCGCATAACGTTGTGGGGCTTTCGACGAGCCGTTAGTGTCCGCTCCAACGCGAGGTGCCGTCCAGTGTGTCGCGCGGTGGAACTGCCCATAAAAAAACGACAATAAGGCATAGAGGAAACAGCGATGCATAAACTTTTCAATCAGGGAAAATTGGCCTCGGCGTGCCTGCTGGCAGGTGTGTCGCCTGTACTCCTGGCCCAGGGGTTCTGGGAGGATTCAAAGGCTCGCCTGACCTTGCGTAATTTCTACTTCAACGACGATTACCGCGACGGCGGCGAGGATCGCAAAGAGTGGGCGCAAGGTTTTTTACTCAACCTGCAGTCAGGCTATACCGAAGGCACGCTAGGGTTTGGTCTGGACGCGTTGGGGTTGGCGGGGCTGCGGCTCGACTCCAGCCCGACTCACGCCGGCACGGGTTTATTGCCGGTGCATGACGATGGCCATGCCGCCAGTGAATTCTCCAGCCTGGGCGTCACCGCAAAGATGCGCTGGGGCGATGCCGTGGTGAAAACCGGCACCTTGCTGCCGAAGATTCCAGTGCTGGTGCATAACGACGGACGCCTGCTGCCGCAGACTTTTCAAGGCACTCAGGTGGAGTACAGCGGTATTCGCAACCTGTACCTGCATGCCGGGCATCTGGATAAATTCAAGCAGCGAAACTCCACCGACAGCGTGGCTATTTATCCCCAGGGCTACAGCGGCAAACAGGGCAGCGATTTCGATTTTGCCGGCGCCTCTTATGCCTTCACGCCGCAGCTCAGTGGCACTTGGTATTACGGCGAAATGCGTGAGTTCTATCGTCAGCAGTTTTTTGGCCTTGTGCATAAACAGCCGGTGGGTAACGGCACGCTGACCAGTGATTTGCGTTATTTCATCAGCAGCGATGCGGGTGAGGCGCGCAACGGCAAAGTGGACAGCGACATGTTCAGCGGGTTGTTCACCTATCGCCTGGGCGCACAGGCGCTGGGCGTCGGTTATCAGAAGGTCAACGGCGACACTGCGCTGCCTTATGCCAGTGTCTCGACGGTGTATTCCTTCACTAACGCCGGTGTGGGCAAGTTCATCCAGGCCGGTGAGCAAACCTGGATGCTGCGCTACGACTATGATTTTGAAGCCGTGCTGCCGGGCCTGAGTTTCATGACCCGCTATTACAAAGGGCGCAACGGTGATTACAGAGGGCATGAGGCGCGGGAGTGGGAGTCGGACACTAACCTGCGCTATGTCATCCAGGACAGTACCTTCAAAGGCTTGGGTGTGGAGTTGCGCAAAGCGACCTATCGTTCCACCTACGCCAGCGACCGCGATAACTATCGGCTGTATCTGACCTACGACCTGGCGCTTTGGTAGTGGGGCAGGGGGCTGATCAGAGGCGGGTCTTGTGTGCTAGTCTGCGGGCCCTTTTAGTTTTGGATGGCGCGGGAAACCGTGCTGTCCTACAGCGGAGCCTCTTCATGTCCGAAGTTAATCTGTCCACCGACGAAACCCGCGTCAGCTACGGTATCGGCCGTCAGTTGGGCGACCAACTGCGCGACAACCCGCCACCGGGCGTGAGCATCGACGCCATCCTGGCCGGCCTGACCGACGCGTTCGACGGCAAAGCAAGCCGCGTTGACCAAGAGCAAATGGCGGCGAGCTTCAAAGTGATCCGTGAAATCATGCAAGCCGAAGCGGCTGCCAAGGCAGAAGCAGCTGCTGGCGCTGGCCTGGCGTTCCTGGCTGAAAACGCCAAGCGTGATGGCATCACCACCCTGGCTTCCGGCCTGCAATTTGAAGTGCTGACTGCAGGTGACGGCGCCAAGCCGACCCGTGAAGACCAAGTGCGTACTCACTACCACGGCACCCTGATCGACGGCACTGTGTTCGACAGCTCCTACGAGCGCGGCCAGCCTGCAGAATTCCCGGTTGGCGGCGTGATCGCCGGCTGGACCGAAGCCCTGCAACTGATGAATGCCGGCAGCAAATGGCGTCTGTACGTGCCGAGCGAACTGGCTTACGGCGCTCAAGGCGTTGGCAGCATTCCGCCGCACAGCGTTCTGGTGTTCGACGTTGAGTTGCTCGACGTTCTGTAAGACCTGTTGATGGTTGCGCCGGGTCCTATGTGGGAGCCGGGATTGATGTGGCAAGCAAGCTTGCTTGCGCTGGGGTGCGAAGCGCCCCTAAAGGCCTGCGACTGCTGCGCAGCCGAGCGGGAGCAAGCTCCCTCGCCACAACAAATCCAGCTCCCACATAGAGCCGGTGCATTCAGGTTTTGCGCGGTGGTTCATGGATGGAACTTGCCATTGAGCTCTGTCGCCGGGCGCAACGCTCGGGCATAGCAGAACAGAAACAGATTACGCACCACCTCCTTCAGCACCCCAGGCTCACTGGAACTCAGACCGTTGACGTCCAGGTCGCCTTGATCCTGCAGTTCATTCAGCGCTTCTTCTTCCAACACCGCACAGACTTCGCCGGTTTCCCGATGCAGGATCCGCAGGTATGGGTGTGGGCGGTCCAGCCAGGCATCTATCAAATAAGTCATGGTCGTTCTCC
>NZ_VBVZ01000231.1 GCF_005863185.1 Pseudomonas edaphica | reverse complement strand
GCTCTACGGCGTGGAAACCAACCGCGACTACCTGCGCCAAATCCTGCTGGCCACGCCGTTTGCCAGCGGCCGCCCGTGGACGCGTTGCCTGGAAGGCCTGGTCTACAGCGCCAGCACCTTCGAAGTGCTCAGCGCCGGCACCCAAACCAGTGTGCAGGACTACCCCGGCCGCCTCGGCTACTGGGCCGTCGGTGTGCCGCCCTCCGGGCCAATGGACAGCCGCGCACTGCGCCTGGGCAATCGCCTGCTGGGTAACGACGACGGCGCGGCGGCGCTGGAAATCACCATGAATGGGCCGCTGTTGCGCTTTAATTGCGCGGCGGTCGTCGCTGTTACCGGCGCAGCCATCACGCTGTTGCTGAACGACCAACCAGTGCCGATGAACACAGCGTTGCGGATTGAAGCAGGCGCGGTGTTGAGCCTTGGCAGCATCATAGGTGCCGGTGCGCGCAGCTATCTGTGCCTGCGCGGCGGGTTGCAAGTGCCGGATTACCTGGGCAGCAAAAGCACCTTCACCCTCGGCCAGTTCGGCGGGCACGCAGGGCGCGCTTTACGCACTGGCGATGTGTTGCATTTGCTGCCACTGACAGACGCCGACGCCGGCCAGCAATTGATCGCTGAACCCCTGCCTGCGGTGCGCACGCTGCGGGTGATTTATGGCCCGCACGGCGCGCCGGAATACTTCAAGCCTGAATACATCGACACCTTCTTCGCCACCCAATGGGAAGTGCACTTCAACTCCAGCCGCACCGGCGTGCGACTGATCGGGCCAAAACCTTTATGGGCGCGCACGGACGGTGGCGAAGCGGGGCTGCATCCGTCGAATATTCATGACAACCCCTATGCCATCGGCGCGGTGGATTTCACCGGGGACATGCCCGTGATCCTGGGGCCGGATGGGCCGAGCCTGGGCGGGTTTGTGTGCCCGGTGACGGTGATCGAGGCGGACCTTTGGCAGTTGGGGCAACTCAAGGCCGGGGACAAACTGCGGTTCGAACCGGTGAACCTCAAAACCGCCCGCGACCTCGCCCTGAAATGGGATCAATGTGGGAGCTGGCTTGCCTGCGATCCAGACAACTCGGTACCTCAGGCAGACCACATTGATGCCATCGCGGGCAAGCCCGGCTCCCACATCGACCGTGGCCCACTTACGATCGGATCGCCTGTGGTGCTGGAGTTGGGTGAAAGCGACACCCGCCTCGTCGCCCGCCTCGCCGGCGACACTCACCTGCTGCTGGAAATCGGCGCCCCCGAGCTGGACCTGGTGCTGCGCTTTCGTGCTCATGCACTCATGCAAGCCCTGGAAACTCTCGCCCTGCCAGGTGTCATCGACCTGACCCCAGGCATCCGTTCCCTGCAAATCCACTACCAGCCCGAACAACTGCCGCTGGCCGGTTTACTGGCGTTGATCACCACGCAATGGGCCGCTGTGTGCGCCACCCCCAACCTGCAAGTGCCCTCGCGCATCGTGCACTTGCCGCTGTCGTGGGACGACCCGGCGTGCCAGCTGGCGATCGAAAAATACATGACCACCGTGCGCAAGGACGCGCCGTGGTGCCCGAGCAACCTGGAGTTCATCCGTCGCATCAACGACCTCGCCAACCTCGATGAAGTGCGCCACACCGTGTTCGATGCCAGCTACCTGGTAATGGGCCTGGGTGACGTTTACCTCGGTGCCCCGGTGGCCACACCGCTGGACCCGCGTCACCGTCTGGTGACCACCAAATACAACCCGGCGCGCACCTGGACCGCCGAGAATTCGGTGGGCATTGGCGGCGCTTATTTGTGCGTGTACGGCATGGAAGGCCCAGGCGGTTATCAGTTTGTGGGCCGCACCTTGCAGATGTGGAACCGCTACCGGGAGGTCTCGGCGTTTGATGGCAAACCGTGGTTATTGCGGTTCTTTGACCAGATCCGTTTTTACCCGGTGACGGCTGATGAGCTGGTGCAGATCCGGCGCGACTTTCCGCTGGGGCGCTTTGAATTGAGCATCGAGCACAGCCAGTTGAACCTCGCGCAGTATCAGGATTTCCTCGCGCGCGAAGCCGCAAGCATTGGCGCGTTTCGTGAGCATCAGCAGCACGCCTTCAATGCCGAGCGTGAACGCTGGATTGCCAGTGGCCAGGCGCATTTCGACAGTGAAGAACTCGTGGCACCACAAGGTGCAGACACGCCGTTGCAGGCCAACCAAATCAGTGTCGACAGCCCGATCGCCGGCAACCTCTGGCAAGTCCAGGTGGCTAACGGCGAGCGCGTGTCGGCTGGCGATGTGCTGGTGATTCTGGAGTCAATGAAAATGGAAATCCCGGTAGTGGCGCCGTTCGCCGGCACCGTGCGCGAGATCCCCGTGCAACCCGGCAGCGGCATCGACGCCGGGCAACGGGTGGTGGTGCTCGAACGTGACTGACTCTTCTATTTCTACAGGCGGACAAGCCATGAACCTGCAACTGGACAACCTGCGCAATGCCTACCTGAGCGGCGACACCACGCCCCGTGAAGTGCTGCTGCACCTGCGCGAGAAAGCCGCGCACTTGAACCCCGATTATCACCTGTTTATCCACTTGCTTACCGAAGCGGAGCTGGAGCCGTACCTGGCCGCATTGGACGCGCGTGAACCGGCTGAGTTGCCGTTATTCGGCGTACCGTTTGCGATCAAAGACAACATCGACTTGGCTGGCATTCCCACCACCGCCGCGTGCCCGGCGTTCGCCTATGTGCCGCAGCGCAACGCGAGCATTGTCGAGCAGTTGATCGCCTTGGGCGCGGTGCCAGTGGGCAAGACCAACCTCGACCAGTTCGCCACCGGGCTCAATGGCAGCCGCTCGCCGTATGGCGCGTGCCCCAACAGCGTGTTGCCGGAGTATCCGTCGGGCGGCTCCAGCGCCGGGTCGTCGCTGGCCGTCGCGTTGGGTGTCGCGAGTTTTGCCCTGGGCACCGACACGGCCGGTTCCGGACGGGTGCCGGCGGCGCTGAATAACCTGGTGGGGCTCAAGGCGAGCAAAGGCTTGATCTCCACAGCCGGCGTGGTGCCGGCGTGCCGCACGCTGGATTGCGTCACCACCTTTACCCGCACCGCGCGCGAGGCCAGCCAGTTACTGGCGCTGACTGCCAAACTCGATCCGTTGGATGCGTACAGCCGAGCGAACCCGGCGTGGAATGATGCATCGGCGTTTGGCGCACCCCGCGCGTTTCGTTTTGGCGTACCGCGCGAGCAGGACCTGGAGTACTTCGGCTGCGAGCAAGGCCCGCAGTTGTTTGCGCAAGCCATCGACCGCTTGATTGCACTGGGTGGCGAGCCGGTGACGCTGGACCTGTCGCCCTTCCTGGAAGCCGCGCGCCTGCTCTACGAAGGGCCGTGGGTGGCTGAACGCTACAGCGTGGCCGGTGAACTGATGGAGCAGAACCCCGAGGCCGTGCTGCCGGTAATTCGTGCGGTGCTGGCCAAGGCGCCTGCGGTAAACGGCGTGCAGACCTTCCGTGCGCAGTACCGCCTGCAAGCCTTGAAAGCGCAGTGCGATGGCATGCTTGAAGGCCTCGACTGCGTACTGACGCCGACCATCGGCCGCCCGGTGACGCTGGAAGAACTGCGCGCCGAACCGGTGCTGCGCAACGCCGAGCTGGGCTACTACACCAACTTCATGAACCTGCTGGATTACGCCGCCGTCGCCGTGCCCAGCGGCTTTATGCACAACGGTTTGCCTTGGGGTGTGACGCTGTTTGGCCGAGCGTTCACCGACCAATACCTGTTGGGCGTGGCAGATGCGTTGCAGCGCCAGCACGATACGTCGCTGCCTGTGCCTGTCGGCAGCGCAGGTCATGACTTTACCCGGCTGGTGGTGTGCGGCGCGCACCTGCAGGGGCTGGCGCTTAACGGCCAATTAGTGCGGCGTGGCGCGCGCCTGCTGGAGCGCACCCACAGCTCGGCCGACTATCAGTTGTTCGCGCTGGCCGGTGGGCCACCCTATCGCCCCGGCATGCTGCGGGTGAGCGAAGGCGGCGTGGCTATTGAGGTGGAAGTGTGGGAACTGCCGAGCCGCGAATTGGGCTCCTTCCTCACCGGTATCCCCGCACCGTTGGGCCTGGGCAAGGTGCAACTGGCCGACGGGCGTTGGGAAACCGGCTTCATCTGCGAGCCCTATGGCTTGACCGGCGCCGTGGACATCAGCCACTTCGGCGGCTGGCGCGGCTACCTGCGCAGCTTGCAATAGCGGGGCGGCGCTGTATCGTGCAGGGAACTGCGCGATACAGCCCGAACCGACATGACCACACCCACCCTTTGCCCTGCCTGCGGTGCCCGCAACGACTGCGCCCTGGCCGACCCACGCACCGCCGACCAAGCCTGTTGGTGCTACAGCGTCACCATCGACCCGGCGGTACTCGAAGCGCTGCCCGATGAACTGCGCAATAAGGCCTGCCTGTGCCCACGCTGTGCGCAGGTAGATGCGCAATTGCGTGGGGCTGAACAGCCGTAATGCGCGTTGATCGTTTCCTCAGCAACCTGCCGCGTTTCAATCGCCAACAAGTGCGTGTGCTGCTGGTTGAGCGACGGGTGACAGTTGATGGCGTGGCCGTCAGCGACCCACACCATGAAGTGCGAGCATTCAGCCGCGTCTGTGTCGATGATGAGGTACTGCAAGCCGGCAAACCGGCGCGTTATTTCATGCTGCACAAACCCCAAGGCTGCGTGAGCGCTACCGCCGACCCGGTGCATCCCACCGTGCTTGATTGGCTGAGTGAACCGGACACGCATGAGCTGCACATCGCCGGCCGTCTGGACTTCAACACCACCGGGCTGATGCTGATCACCAACGACGGCCAATGGTCGCGGCGCCTGACCCAACCCCAGACCAAACTGCCCAAGGTTTACCTCGTTGAAACCGAGCAGGACATTGGTCCTGAGTATGCAGCGACCTTTGCCGCGGGCCTGTATTTCGCCTTTGAAGATCTCACCACTCAACCCGCCGAACTTGAGCTACTCGGCCCCAGGACCGCACGCCTGAGCATCATCGAAGGCCGTTATCACCAGGTGAAGCGCATGTTCGGGCACTTTGATAATAAAGTGATTGGCCTGCACCGCGAGCGGATGGGACCTTTGGTGCTGGATGACACGCTTCTGCCGGGCCATTATCGGGAATTGACTGACGACGAGATCCGACAGGTCTGACGACCGTTCAGCCGGTGATGGCAAAAAACCAGCTTGGCGCCTTGCGAGCTGGCGCCTGTGCTGCTTGAATCAAGACGTCAGCCAAATTATGACTGGCGAGTCGCCCCATAACCTCCAAGAAACACCTTGCCCCGCCCGCGCTTGATCTATGGGCGTTCCAGGCAAACAGCCCGCCATAACAACACCCGTCGGCCAGCCGTTATCGGACCGACATGGGCCTCATCTTCCAGGCGTATGCCTACCTGTCATAAAGCTCGTGCAGAGTGATCTGCGCGCCCTACCCGCTTGCCAGGAGTCTTACGACATGAGGCCAGAAATCGCTGTGTTGGATATACAGGGTCAGTATCGGGTTTACACGGAGTTCTATCGCGCGGACGTTGCTGCAAAGACCATCATCCTGGTCAACGGCTCCATGGCCACCACGGCATCCTTCGCTCAAACCGTGAAAAGCCTGTACCCGCAATTCAATGTGGTTTTGTACGACCAGCCCTACGCTGGCCGCTCCAAAATCCATAACCGTCATGAGCACATGCTGACCAAGGAAGTCGAAGGCCAGATCCTGCTGGAACTCATCGAGCACTTCGGCGCCGAACACGTGCTGTCGTTCTCCTGGGGCGGCGCCGCTGCCCTGGTCGCCCTGGCCCACCGGCCGCGCCGGGTGGAAAAGGCCGTGATCAGCTCGTTCTCGCCGGTGATCAACACCCCCATGCGCGACTACCTCGAACGCGGTGTCGACTACCTCGGCAACCTCGATCGCCACAACGTCGGCCACCTGGTCAACAGCACCATCGGCAAACACCTGCCGTCACTGTTCAAGCGCTTCAACTACAAGCATGTGAGCGGCCTGGCCGAGCATGAATACGGGCAGATGCACTTCCACATCAGCCATGTGCTCAACAGTGACCGGCTGTGCTACCTAAAAGCCGCCAGGCAGATCGACATTCCGGTGCTGTTTTTGAATGGCGAATGGGATGAGTACACCAGCGCCGAGGATGCCAAGCTGTTTGGCCAGCACGTGGCCAACAGCAGCTTCAGCACCATCCAGGCGACCGGGCATTTTCTGGACATGGAGCACAAGGCGGCCTGCAGGGACAGCCGGGATGCGGTGGTGGGCTTTTTGAAACCAGAACGCCAGGTGAGTCGGTTGCGTTATCACCAGGGCCAGACGCAGCATGCGTTTGCTATCTGAAAGGCGGCTTATGTGGGAGCCGGGCTTGCCCGCGATGCAGGCGCTGCGGTGTGTCAGTCACACTCAAGTGATGCAATCGCAGGCAAGCCAGCTCCCACACAAGCTTGATGAACCCAACTCACACATTTTTCGAAGAAAAACTTCAAATCCCGGCGAACATCTGGTACAAAGTCAGCCGCTTTGAGCGGGTATAGTTTAATGGTAGAACAGTAGCTTCCCAAGCTTCCGACGAGGGTTCGATTCCCTCTACCCGCTCCACTTCTGCTTTTCCCTCGTTTTACGCATCATTCCCCACCTATCCAGCGCCAGCCCTTCGCCGAAACGGTGTTGACCGCATTGGGACCAGAGGTAAAGGATCAGGCGCAGCACTGAAGCTGAGTGCAGACGGCATTGACCCCATCAGCCATAAACCCGCCATGAACGCCGCACTGGCCGTCGTTGAAGCCGTTACCAGCGGCGCAGGCACTCCATCGTTGCCGGCAAAGGGGTGCTGGGCGAGGATGACTGACAGCCGGGAACGGCAGGCAAAAAAATCCGGTGCCCTAATAAGTAGCCCGGATTTCTCAGCGAGCCAAACCATCTGAGTACTACAGAGCTTTTACCGGCTTAATCAAACTCTCCGCCGGAATCCCAAACATTTCATGCAGTTTCCAAATCATCGGCAGCGTGAGAGCTCGTTTCCCGTTCAGCACCTCATAAACCCGATTTTTGCGCCCGATGGCAGGCACAAGGTCTGTTGCTGACAAACCAGACTGCTCCATCCTGAAACGTATGGCATCTACCGGATTGGGCAGGTCAACCGGAAAGTGTTTCGTTTCATAAGCCTCTATCAGCGTAATCATTACCTCAAGGTAATCCCCTTCAGAAGTCCCTGGCTCTGGTTCGTTGTCGAACAGCGGCGAGACAGCCTTCAGCGCTTCCTGGTAATCCTGTTCGGTATGAATGGGTCGAATGTTCATGGGTTACTCCATTTCAACAGTATCTGCGTCAACGGCGTCGTACTGCTTATGTGTGCCGACAAATTTGATGTAGAGCGCGCCGTAGCGGTAGGCCACAGAGACCACTAGCCGGTAGTCATTGCCTTTGATGTTGAACACGACCCGACGGCTCTTGAGAACGCTCGCATGGCGAAATTGGCCCTTGATGTCTGCGGGCGTTTGCCAGTTCGCTTTCTTGACCTCGTCAATCCAGGCAAGGAGGGGTTGCTCTGAATCCGGGTGTTTCCGCCAAAAAGTCTTGAGCTGGCTAATCGCGATGATTCTCATAGAATGATCCTAGTCCCACAATGGGACTCATACAAGTGCGTTTCATCTGTTTGCCGTGCCCTGATACTCCCCTACGCCCAGAAACGCCAAACTGAAATCATGAAAAAATTTACAGTCGGACACCCATGATCTGGTTGAAGAAGCAGTCGCGGTCACCGACCTCGGCCAGCTGCAGTTCTGATGGCTCCCCTTCCCCTTGGTATGTGCGGCCTGGGAAGGCAAGCCTGTTGCAGGGCGTGAAAAACCTACGCGGCGCGGTCCACGCGGTCTTGCGCCGCTTCTACCAGCATCAGCCCCAGTTCGATCATTTGCTGAATGGCCAAGGCCAGGTAGCGATGTTGAGAAGGCAGGCTTTCGGCGAACTCGTTGGTCATGGCACCCGCGCCAGCAATGGTTTCGTAGGCGTTGGCGAGCAAGGCTTCGGTGTTGGCTTCAGGGCGAACGCTGAACAGGGTCGCGGTTGGGTTGCAGGAGTCAGTACACATCTGTTGATCCTCGGTAAGGACCACCTTCCAGAGCTACTAAACAATGGGTGGCGGCTGTATGCAGGTTAGTAGACCGGCGGATCAACGAAACCGGCGCACCCGAAAGTGCCCTGCGTACAGCCACCATTGAGGACAGACATCGAGATGCCTGACTGATAGGACAGCCATACGCCGTTGATCAAATCGGGCTACTAAACCCGACCGCTGATGGGCAGCGGCAGACGAACCTTAAAGCGCTCGTCCAAGGCGTACAACTCAGACGATTCTGTGTGTTGTGTAGGCAATAACGCAACATTCAGGACCGCTGTACCGTTCTCCTTCAGACCGTAAATTCTGGCAATAGGAAAACCCTGAAGAACGTTTGAAACCGGCACGCCCTCGCATCACTCTCCCCAGCCTTCGACACTGACGTGTCTCTTGCCAACCCGTATCCAAGTAGATACAGTGAGATTCTGTGAGGCCCCGTGCGTTATTCGATCCAGCAAACCCAAGCCTTCACTCAATGGTGCTCGGCAATTCGCGATCTGCGAGCAAAAATCACTATTGCTCGACGTATCGAGCGAGCCAGTGTGGGAAATCTGGGTGATTTCAAGATGCTGGGCGGCGGTGTTTCAGAGATGCGGATAGACGTAGGTGCAGGTTATCGCGTTTATTTCACCCTGCGCGGCAGGGAGGTTGTCATCTTGCTGGCAGGTGGCGACAAGTCCTCACAAGAGGCCGATATCCGGCGAGCAAAAAAATTAGCAAAGGAGGTTTGATCATGACTCAAACACTGACGACATTTGATATGGCCGAGCTGCTCGACAGTGATGAGGCCATCAGCGAATACCTTTCTCAGGTGCTGGCTGACGGTGACAACGAAGAGTTCCTTCGCGCCGTAGGCTACGTCGCCAAAGCCCGTGGCATGACAAAGATCGCCACGGATGCCGGCGTAGGGCGCGAGAGCTTGTACAAGGCATTTGCCCCGGGCGCAAAACCTCGTTTTGAAACGGTTCTGAAGGTGCTTCACTC
>NZ_VBVZ01000230.1 GCF_005863185.1 Pseudomonas edaphica | reverse complement strand
GAGTTGCTTGCATCGCAGGCAAGCCAGCTCCCACATAAAGCCTTGCTCCCACAGGGAGAAGCGCTAACCCGAATACCGGGTCAGCAGCACTTAGGCCCACCCTTGCCACCGTAACGGGCTTCCTGGCGTTCGCGGAAGAACGCCTTGTAGTCCATCACCGGTTTGTCCGGGTGCTTGGTTTGCATATGCTCGACGTAGGTGTCGTAGTCGGGCATGCCGACCATCAGGCGCGCGGCCTGACCGAGGTATTTACCGAGGCGACTGATGTCATTGAACATGGTTGCAATCCTCGTTTACGCGTCCGGTACAGCCTGGAACGGGGCTTCTTTGTCCGTGCGCTCTTTGTTGCCCCAGGCGGCAACGCCGACCTTGAGCGCATAGAACAGGATGCTGAAGACCACGAACAGGAACAGCGCCGTCAGCGTTGCGTTGGTGTAAGCGTTCCAGATCACGTGCTGCATCTGGTCGATGTTCTTGGCCGGTGCGAGGATCTGGCCGTTGGCCAGGGCATCGCTGTACTTCTTGGCCAGCGACAGGAAGCCAATCGCCGGGTTAGCGTCGAACAGCTTGATGAAGCCTGCAGTGGTGGTGCAGATCAGCAGCCAGACTGCCGGCAACATGGTCACCCAAATGTAGCGCTGGCGCTTCATTTTGATCAGCACAACGGTGGCGAGCATCAGCGCGATACCGGCGAGCATCTGGTTGGAGATACCGAACAGCGGCCACAAGGTATTGATGCCGCCCAGCGGGTCGATCACGCCTTGGTACAGCAGGTAACCCCACATCGCCACGCAACCTGCCGTAGCAATCAAGTTAGCGGTCCAGGACTCGGTACGCTTGAGCGACGGTACGAAGGAGCCGAGCAAATCCTGGAGCATGAAGCGCCCCGCACGGGTGCCGGCGTCGACTGCGGTCAGGATGAACAATGCTTCGAACAGGATCGCAAAGTGGTACCAGAACGCCATGGTGTTTTCACCCGGCAGCACACTGTGCAGGATCTGCGCGATACCGACCGCCAGGGTCGGCGCACCGCCGGCACGCGCCAGGATGGAGGTTTCGCCGATGTCATGGGCCACGGCCGTCAAGGCTTCCGGGGTAATTGCAAAGCCCCAGCTGCTGACGGTTTGCGCCACAGTCACCACGTCAGCGCCGACCACCGCAGCCGGGCTGTTCATGGCGAAATACACGCCGGGCTCGATCACCGAGGCGGCGACCATGGCCATGATGGCCACGAACGACTCCATCAGCATCGCGCCGTAACCGATGTAGCGCGAGTTGACTTCGTTATCCAGCAGCTTGGGCGTGGTGCCCGAGGAAATCAGCGCGTGGAAACCCGAGACCGCGCCACAGGCAATGGTAATGAACAGGAACGGGAACAGGCCGCCCTTCCACACCGGGCCAGTGCCGTCGATGAATTGGGTGAGGGCCGGCATTTTCAGCTCTGGCATGGTGACCAGAATGCCGATCGCCAGGGCGATGATGGTGCCGATTTTGAGGAAGGTGGAGAGGTAGTCACGCGGTGCCAAAATCAGCCACACCGGCAATACCGCCGCCACGAAACCGTAGCCGATCAGCATCCAGGTGATCTGGATACCGGTGAACGAGAAAGCCTTGGCCCACACCGGGTCAGCGGCAATCTGCCCGCCCAGCCAGATCGAACCCAGCAGCAACAGCACGCCGATGACCGAAATTTCGCCAATGCGGCCCGGACGGATGTAGCGCATGTACACGCCCATGAACATCGCGATCGGGATGGTCGCCATCACCGTGAAGATGCCCCACGGGCTCTCGGCCAGGGCCTTGACCACGATCAGCGCCAGCACCGCGAGGATGATGATCATGATCAGGAAGCAGCCGAACAGCGCGATGGTCCCCGGAATGCGGCCCATCTCTTCGCGAACCATGTCCCCCAGGGAACGCCCATTGCGACGAGTGGACAGGAACAGCACCATGAAGTCCTGCACCGCACCGGCCAGCACCACACCGGCAATCAGCCAAAGCGTGCCGGGCAGGTAGCCCATTTGCGCCGCCAATACTGGGCCGACCAGCGGACCTGCGCCGGCAATCGCCGCAAAGTGGTGCCCAAAGAGGATGTGTTTGTTGGTCGGCACATAGTCCAGGCCGTCATTGTTGAGCACTGCGGGGGTGGCCCGCCGTGGATCGAGCTGCATCACATTGTTAGCGATGAACAGACTGTAGTAACGGTACGCAACCAGGTAGATGGCGACAGCAGCAACCACAATCCACAAGGCGTTGATCGCCTCGCCGCGGCGCAAGGCCACTACGCCCAAGGCGCACGCTCCTACGATTGCCAGCACCAGCCAGGGTAGGTGGCGTAGCAGGCTATTATTATTTTTCATTTTTATATTCCAGCCAGGGTGGACAGAAAGACAGCCAGCCCGAGTTTAGCGCTGTTGGCCTTAAAGGCCACCCCCCTACGTTGGTCTAGAGCCTTGCAACCGTAAAAAAAGCAGAAATAAAGGCCCGATGATGGCGCAGGGCTACAATCCCCTTATCTCCAGAGGGTTTGACCATGAGCGAGCAACCGTCAGATCGGCGCCGTTTTCGGCGTATTGCCTTTGATGCCCGAACGACCATTGCGCAAAACAGCTGGAATTCGCCGGTGCAATTGGTGGACCTGTCGCTCAAAGGTTTGTTGGTGCAGCGCCCTGATGACTGGCAGGGCAATCGCGCTCAGCCGTTTGATGTGGATATCCGTCTGGATCCGCAGGCGCATATAAAGATGCAGGTAAAACTGGCCCATGATGATCATGGGCAGTTGGGGTTTGTGTGTGAGCACATAGACCTGGAGTCGATCAGCCATTTGCGGCGGTTGATTGAGCTGAACCTCGGGGATGAGGAAGAGCTGCACCGTGAGTTAGCGGCGCTGCTGGAAATCTAACAGCCAGCTCCCACATTGGTTTTGCAGTGGTACTGATTACTCGAACAAGGCATCCAGCGCCTGTTCAAGGCGCGTGACGCCAATGACCTTCAACCCTGCCGGCATTTCCTTCGGCGCATTGCCCTTGGGCACGATCGCGCGTTTGAAACCGTGCTTGGCCGCTTCTTTCAGGCGCTCCTGGCCACTCGGCACCGGGCGTACCTCGCCCGACAGGCCGACTTCGCCGAATACCAGCAAGTCATGGGGCAGCGGGCGATTGCGCAGGCTCGACATCACCGCCGCCATCAGCGCCAGGTCGGAAGCGGTTTCCAGCACCTTGACCCCGCCGACCACGTTGAGGAACACGTCCTGGTCGTGGGTAGGAATGCCGCCGTGACGGTGCAGCACCGCCAGCAGCATCGCCAATCGGTTCTGATCCAGGCCGAGCGTGACCCGGCGCGGGTTGGCCAAGTGGCTGTCATCCACCAGTGCCTGAACTTCCACCAGCATCGGGCGGGTGCCTTCCCACGTCGCCATCACCACACTGCCGGGGACTTCTTCCTGGGCGCGGGTAAGAAAAATCGCCGAGGGGTTGGAGACTTCTTTCAACCCTCGGTCGGTCATGGCGAACACGCCCAATTCGTTGACCGCGCCGAAACGGTTCTTCACCGCCCGCAGCAAACGCAAACGGCCATCGGATTCGCCTTCGAAATACAGCACGGTGTCGACCATATGCTCAAGCACTCGCGGCCCGGCCAAGGCGCCCTCTTTGGTCACGTGGCCCACCAGAAAAATCGCCGTACCGCTCTGCTTGGCATACCGCACCAGCAGCGCCGCACTTTCGCGCACCTGGGACACGCCGCCGGGTGCCGATTGCAGCTGCTCGGTGAAAATCGTCTGGATCGAGTCGATCACCATGACCTTGGGTTTTTCGATACGGGCCGTGGCGATGATGCTTTCGATGCAGGTTTCGGTCATGACCCGCAGTTGATCCTGGGGCAAGCCCAGGCGACGGGCGCGCATGGCCACTTGCTGCTGGGACTCCTCACCCGTGACGTACAGCGCCGGCATGCGGCTGGCAATGCTGCACAGGGTTTGCAGCAGGATGGTCGATTTGCCGATGCCGGGGTCGCCGCCGATCAGCACCACCGAACCGTCCACCAGCCCGCCGCCGAGCACGCGGTCCAGCTCGCCGGACGCCGTGGAGAAACGTGGGATTTCCTCGACGCTGACTTCAGCCAACGTCTTGATCTGCGCCTGTTGCCCGGTCCAGCCGGCACGGCCGGTGGGGGCTGCGGCGCCGCCGCTTTCGATCATGGTTTCCGTCAGGGTGTTCCATGCACCGCACTCGGTGCACTGGCCGGCCCACTTGGGAAAGGTCGCGCCGCACTCGGTGCAGCCGTACATGCGCTTGGCCTTTGCCATTTGAGAACCTCCAACCGAAAAACCGCGATGATAGCTCAGCGCGGCGCCGGGGTCCGGATTTCACCACTGGCCAAACGTGAAGCGCTGTTGCCGATCGGGTCTTCGGCGTTTAGGTCGGCGCCTTTGGCCTTTAGCTCATCCAGTAACTCAACACGCTTGAACAGCCCGGCGTACATGGCGGCGGTCTGCCCGGCGCCGTTGCGCTGGTTGGGGTTGCAGTCGGTGGCGAGCAGTCGCTGGGCGATTTTCAGCTCGCCTTTGAAGATCGCGCCCATTAATGCGGTGTTACCGCGCTTGTCCTGCACACAGGCGTCGGCGCCGGCGTTGAGCAGGCGTTCCACGAATGGAGCCTGGCCGTGGTAGGCGGCAAGGATCAGCGCGGTGTAACCCTTGTCGTCCTGGGTGTTGAGGCTGTAGCCAGATTCTATGAAGGTGTTGAGCATCTCGATATCGCCACGACGGGCAGCATCGAAATAGTAGTCCTGCAACTGAGCCTTGAGCGCGACCGGGTCGGGTGACTCGGCATGGGCGACAAAGGCCAGCATGGCCATCAGTAAACCGATAGAAATTCGCATGGGTTTTCTCCAGCTCGGGTCGACGCCCATCAGCGGGCGCCGACCGTAACCAACGTCAGTCAGTCAGTTTTTCTGCCAGCGCCTTGACGCGCGCCAGGTCGCCTTTGGCAACCTTGGTCACGCCAGTGCCGTACTCAGGGTCAGCCTTATAGAGGAACGACAGGATGATGTGCTTGCTCTCGTCATCGGTGGTGGCCAGGGAGCCGCCGAAGTTTTCGATCAAGTCCTGACGCTCTTTCTGGCTATAGGAGCGGTACAAGTCACCGGCCTGCTTGAAGTTCTGCTCGCGCTGGATCTTCGCCTGCTGGGTGCTGCCCGACAGCGCCGACTGGCTGTAACGCGCGGCTTGCGGTTCTTCACGTGGCAGCAGGCGGCTTGGTTGGTAGTTCACGCCCGTGGTGGTCTTGCCGGCGTTCATTGCGCCATCCTGGTTACCGTTGTTGACGGTGACACGCGGTGCGTTGATCGGCAGTTGCAGGGCGTTCGGCCCCAGGCGGTACATCTGCGTGTCGGCGTAGGAGAACACTCGACCTTGCAGCAGGCGGTCTTCCGACGGCTCGATGCCCGGCACCAGGTTGGCCGGGGCCATGGCCACTTGCTCGGTTTCCTGGAAGACGTTGGCCGGGTTGCGGTTCAGCACCATTTGCCCGACTTTGCGTTCCGGTACATTCGGCCAGATCTTGGTGGCGTCCAGCGGGTCGAAATCAAACTTGGCCAAATCCTCAGGTTTCAGCACTTGCACGTAAAGGTCCCACTTGGGGAAATCGCCCTTGTTGATGTGAGTGACCAAGTCGTTAGTCATATGACTGTAGTCACGCCCCTGCACGTCGGTAACTTGCTTGGGGTCAAGGTTCTTGATGCCCTGCAGGCTCTTCCAGTGGAACTTGACGTAATGCACTTCGCCCTTGGCGTTGATCAACTTGTAGGCATGTACGCCGTTGCCGTCCATTTCGCGATAACTGGCTGGCGTGCCGGAGTCGGAATACAACTCGGTGAGCGTGCGGGTGGACTCTGGAACATGGGAGAAGAAGTCAAAACGACGCGAGTCGTCGTCAAGGTTAGTACGCGGGTCCGGTTTGAACGCATGGACCATGTCCGGAAACTTGATGGCGTCGCGGATAAAGAACGTCGGGAAGTTATTGCCCACCAGGTCCCAGTTACCTTCGCTGGTGTAGAACTTGGTGGCGAAACCGCGTGGGTCACGCAGGGTTTCCGGGGAATGGTTGCCGTGCACCACGGCAGAGAAACGCACGAATACAGGGGTGGCTTCACCGGCTGCGAAGACTTTGGCTTTGGTCAGGTCGCTGAGGTTATCGGTGACGGTAAAGGTGCCATGGGCGCCGGTGCCACGGGCGTGAACCACGCGCTCCGGGATGCGTTCACGGTCAAAGCGCTGCAGTTTTTGAATGAGCTGCACGTCTTGCAGCAGCACCGGGCCATTGGCCCCGGCGGTTTGTGAATTCTGATTGTCCCCCACGGCGGCGCCGTTATCGCGGGTCAGGTTGGCGGCTTGTACGGAAAGGGACAGCAGACTGGCAGTTACCAATCCCAGCGCATATCGCGCGGAAACAGGCCTGCGGCTCATTGACGTGTTCATCGGGGTTTCCTCTGGCTTTTTTAGTGCACATTCAGTTGTGCTTGCCAGAGGCTAGTGACCTGCGAGTCAGAAGATAAATAGAAAAACACCACCGGGCTGATTAAGAAAAAAGTGTGGCAAGCCCCTGAAGTAGCGCGTATTTCGCGCGCGATTGGTGGCACTTTGCAAACTATTTGCGATTTAATGGGTCGATAAAAATTGACAGTGTTAACGGTTGTGTCGAGCAAGCGGGCTACGACTGACTTACACTGACCTCCACCCTCCTCAACTGTAACAAGGAATAACCTATGGGCGTGATCAGTGAGTTCAAGGCCTTCGCGGTCAAAGGTAATGTGGTCGATATGGCCGTCGGTATCATCATCGGCGCCGCCTTCGGTAAAATCGTTTCCTCGTTTGTAGGCGACGTGGTGATGCCACCTATTGGTCTGTTGATCGGTGGTGTGGACTTCGCTGACCTGGCGATAACCCTCAAGGCCGCGCAGGGTGATGTGCCCGCTGTGGTCCTGGCCTATGGCAAGTTCATCCAGAGCATCATCGACTTCGTGATCGTCGCCTTCGCCATCTTTATGGGCGTGAAAGCCATCAACCGCCTGAAGCGCGAAGAAGCTGTGGCCCCAAGCCTGCCGCCGACGCCGACCAAGGAAGAGCTGCTGCTGGGTGAGATTCGTGATCTGCTCAAAGCACAAAACGACAAACCGCTTTAACCCGCGTTTGCCTGGAAGAGGCGCCTGTTTCAGGCGCCTTTTTTATTACCAGTAATTTTCCACCGCCACTTGCCCTGGGCGCCGGCTCAGGCTCAGTTGCAGGTCGCGCTGCTTGAGCAATTGGCGCGTGTCATCGACCATCTGCGGGTTGCCGCAAATCAGCACGCGGGAGTGCTCCGGGGTCAGTTCTACACCGGCAGTGCGCTCCAACTCGCCATTCTCGATCAGCGTGGTGATGCGCCCGTTCAGTGCCCCAGGGTGCTGCTCACGGGTGACGATGGGAATGTAGGTGAGTTTATGCGCGTACTCGGCCAGGTACTCACGCTCTCCGAGCGTGTTAATCAGCGACTGATACGCCAGCTCCTTGGCCTCTCGGGCGCTGTACACCAGTACGATGCGCTCGAATTTTTCCCAGACCTCGAAGTCCTGCAGGATCGACAGAAACGGTGCCACCCCCGTGCCGGTGCCCAGCAGCCACAGATCACGCCCGTCCACAAAACGATTCAAGGTCAGATAGCCTGTGGCCTGACGCTCAACCATCAAGGTATCGCCCACCTGCAGACGGCTTAATTCACTGGTGAACTCGCCCCCCGGAACGACGATAGAGAAGAAGTCCAAGTGTTCATCAAATGGCGAGGACACAATGGAATAGGCGCGCCACACCGTGCTGCCGTCCGCCTTGGTCACGCCCAAGCGCACAAACTGGCCGGCGGTAAACCGAAAGCCCGGGTCACGGCTGGTGCGCAGGGTAAACAGGCTGGGCGTCAGCGATTGCACTTCGAGCAGGGTCTGGCGGGTAAATTTCTCAGCGCTGGCCGTCATGGGGGGCTCCGTTGAACAGGTGCCCTAGTGTCTCTCAAAGTCGCGCAGGGAAACACCAGTGGTTTGTACTGGCATTGCCAGTGCGAGCAACAGCTATGCGTTACAGTGCAAGCGCTCGGATCGGAGCTATCCAGTCCCAACTAATTATTTAGCTATTTCTCCCCTTCTAACAGGCCATTAGATGTCGCAGTGCAACTAAACAAATGCCAATTTAATATCACCACCAACCCATTGAACTTATAGGAATAACCCGAATATAAAGCACTATATGTACAAACGACCACTCATTGTATAAGTAATAAACAAACAAAATACGGGCATTCAGTAAAATTTTTTCACATTACGATGTGTAGGCTTTGTCCTACACTGATTTCCGTACCTCGCTGGGATCCGGGACGTGCCCAGGCAACAACACCCATGGAGAGTTACAAATGGTCAACTGGCGCAATACACGACTCCCCAAACTGGAAGGTGAGAACAAGATCACCACTATTTATGAGATGGTCGTCAATCACACCTATGAGCTAGGATTCGAATACTGCTCATTTACGATGAGTTCGCAACAACAAGCTACCCAAACTAAACCGATTCACTTTAATAACTACCCCAATGAATGGAATGCCGTTTACAAACAAGCGCATTTTTTTGACATCGATCCGGTAGTCGCCCACTGCAAACGTAGCGTGCTGCCTATCGTGTGGGATGAAAAAACCTTCAGCGCCGCACCCCACCTCTGGTCGTTGGCCCAGTCGTTTGGTGTGCATTTTGGATGGACCCAAGCCGTGCACGATTTCCAGGGTGTGTTCAGCATGCTGACCCTGGGCAGAAGCAACGGCGAAGTCAGCCCACAGGAGCTTTACGAGAAAGCCGGCCAGGTGCTCTGGCTTTGTCATGTGATGCATGCTGCGGTGGCACAAAATTATGCCGAAAAGCCGAGCGTCACAGCGCCTTGCAAATTGACCCCACGAGAAACGGAAATCCTCAGGTGGTCGGCCCTGGGCAAGACGGCTTCGGACATTGCCACGATCCTGTGCCTGTCGGAGCGCACCGTGGGCTTTCATATCAGCAGTTGCTTGAGAAAACTGGGGGTCAATAACAAGATTGCCGCCGTACTGTGTGCTTCCAAAGCAGGGTTGTTTTAACCGCTGAAGAAACAC
>NZ_VBVZ01000022.1 GCF_005863185.1 Pseudomonas edaphica | reverse complement strand
GTGGCTGCCGGTCATGGCCACCAGTCACTATGCGCTGGAAAAGAACGCCACCACCGAAAAATGGTTCGCCGCCAGCAAAGACGTGTCGCCGCTCAAAGGCGTGGCCAATATCGGCTACAACCGCTCGGTCGACGGCAACGTCGAATTGCTGCCGCTGGACATCAAGGACGACAAGTCTTCGGTGAGCTTCTCGGGCGCCAACCTGGACTTCGACAGCAGCGCCGAAGGCCAGAAGGTCAAGGCCAGCGGCTACATGAACAGCCTCAAGGTTGCAGTGATCGACGCCAATGGCCAGCCGCTTGAAGCCGAACTGTCCGGCCTGACCGTGGCCAGCAACCTGGAAAAATCCACCTTCGGTTTCTACACCGGGCAAAACACCGTTGAGCTGACCGACACAAAAGTCACCTTCGGCCCGCAGAAAGCCGTGCTGACCCTCAAGGGCTTCGAGCAAAAAGACACCAGCGAAACCAAGGACAACAACCTGGCAGGCCGCGTTGACTACAAGATCGACGAAATCGGCTACCAGGGTAAACCTGTAGGTTCGGCCGCCATGGCCCTGAGCATGAAGAACATCGACATCCCGGCGATGCTGGTGCTGACCAAGCTCTACCAGGACAAGATGCAGCCGGTGCAAGCCGCCGCGGCTGCCGGCCAACCGGTGCCTGAGCTGCAACTGACCGAAGCCGAGCAGACCCTGGCCGAGGCCAACGTCAACCAGGTGCTGGCCGCCAAGCCGCAAGTGGCAGTGGAAAACCTGTCGCTGAAAACCACCCACGGTGAAAGCAAATTCAACCTGGTGGTAGACCTGACCAAACCCACCTCGATGGAATTGCCACCGGTTGAGCTGGGCAAGCAGGTTATCGCGCTGCTGGATGCCAACCTGACCCTGTCCAAGCCGATGATCGGCGACGTCGCTGCCCTGCAAGCGGAAGTGGGCGGTGTGACCGACCCTAAAGCCATCGAACAGCAATCACAGATGGCGGCCGAGATGGTCAGTGGCATGGCCGTTGGTACTCAGTTGGCAACCCTGGTGGGTACTGACGTGGTTTCCAAGCTGCACTACGCCAACAACGAAGTGACGTTTAATGGCCAGAAGATGACCGTGGAGCAATTCATTGGCTTTGTGATGGCCAAAGCGGGTGCGGTCAGCGGCGCGCAGTAAGATTTCTTACATCGGTAAGAAATAATTATTGGAGGCGTGGGTTTACCTGAAGCGGCAGTCAAACAACCGGCATACAGGCCGGTTGTGGCTGCTTAGCTCAGGCAAGCCTTGGCCTCCATTGGTTTTTCTGCGGTTGGATAATTCTGAACAATTGTTCTGATTTGGGCATTTCCCTACTTTCCTAAGAGATAGTTCCTACAGGAAAGCTAGGCCGGGTCACGAGACGCCGGCACCCTGATGCGTTTTGCTCAGGACCACCTATCGTTATAGCTTTCCGTGTGTAAGGAAGCTCACGATATGCTGCGAACACTACCCACCAGTGCTTCAGGCCGGTTGCGCCTGCTCGTTGGGGCCGCCTTATGCAGCCAATTGCTGACGCCCAGCCTTGCCTTCGCCGACCCAGCCTATGACGCGCTGATTATCCAGGCGCGTAACGGCAACTTCACTCCCGCGCTGACCCAATTGCGTCAACTGCCGCCTGAACGCCAGACACCTGGCCAGATCAGCGATCACCTGGTGATTGCCGGTTGGGCAGGGCAAGACGCCGAAGTGTTGAAGGTCTACGAGGCCCAAGGCAAAAATCGCAACCTCACCACCCAGGCGCTGGCCACGGTGGCGCGCACTTATCGCAACCAAAAGCAGTGGCCGCAGGCTCTGGCGGTTTATCAGCAAGCGCTGGTGCGTGAGCCGGGCAATGTCGACCTGCAGCTGGGCCAGGCGCTGACCCAGGCCGACGGCGGCCAGGCCACGACGGCCGTGCAGCGCTTGCGCGCACTGGTGGCGGCGCAACCCAATGACCCCAACCGCCGCATGGCCCTGGGTTATGCGCTGACCCGCGCAGGCTTGAACTACGACGCCTTGTTCGAGTTCGACCAAGCCTTTACTCGCGCCGGTGACAAGCCTGAAGTGGTCCGCGAATACATCGTCGCCCTGCAAAAGGCCCGCCTGCCGGAGCCGGCGCTGCGCCTGTCGGCCAAACATCCGGGCCTGCTCGACGCGGTGACCCAGCGCCGCCTCGAAGGTGACCTCGCCGCCGAGCGCGTGCGCATGGCCGAGTTCGCCACCCGCACCGAAAAAGAACGCTACGTGGTTGCCGACCGCGCCCTCAATGACTACGACAAACTGCTCGCGCGCTGGACCCCGGACCCAAGTGCCCATGATGATGTGGTGCGCTGGCGTATCGACCGCCTGGGTGCCCTCAAGGCGCGGGCACGCACCGCCGATGTGATCCGCGACTACGAAACCCTCAAGGGCGAAGGCGTGCAATTACCGACCTATGCCCTGCGTTGGGTCGCCGCGTCTTACCTCGACCAGCGCTTGCCGGAAAAAGCCGAGCCGTTGTACCGCGAGGTGATCAGCGCTGCCGATGCCGAACCCGATGATCGGGTCGAAGACACCACGGCCTTGTTCTACACCTTGCAGGAAAGCGACAAAGGCGCCGATGCGCGCGAAGTTGCCAACAGCCTCGCCACCAGCCAGAAACCTCGAGTCGAACTCAAGGGCTTGCCCATTGGTAACCCCAACGACGCCTGGATGGACGCGCAACAGCTGTCGGCCCAGGCCGGCGTCTACGGCGGTGACCTGCCGGGCAGCGAAGCCGGCCTGGACGCGTTGGTGGCCAAAGCTCCCGGCAATGTCGGCTTGCGCCTGGCCCAGGCCGACATGTACCGCGCCCGCGACCTGCCACGCCGCGCCGAGGGCATCCTCAAGGAAACCGAAGCCCAGACCCCGCGGGATATCGGCCTGGAAGTCAGCCAGGCCTACACTGCCATGGACCTGCAGGAATGGCGGCAAATGGACGTGCTCACCGATGACGTGCTGGCCCGCAACCCGGACAGCCGCCAAGTGCAGCGCCTGAGCCGTCTGCGGGATGTACACGACATGGCCGAGCTGCGCGTGGAGGCCTACACCGGAAAAAGCTACGGCGGCGGCAATAACAACAACGCCGGCGCAGTGGCCGGCAGCCGTGACTGGGGCATCGAAAGCGTGCTCTACACGCCGCCTATCGATGAAGACTGGCGCCTGTTCGCCGGTGCCGGCTACGCCACCGCCGATTTCAGTGAAGGCACCGGCCAACACCGTTGGCAGCGCGTCGGTGTGGAGCGTCGCACCCGCGACATGACCCTGGAAGCCGAAGTGTCCAACCACTCCTACGGCTATGGCTCCAAGCAGGGTGCGGCCGTGTCGATTGCCCGCGACATCAACGACAACTGGCAGTACGGCGGCAGCCTCGGCTACCTGCTGACTACCACGCCGCTGCGAGCGTTGAATGCCGATGTCACCGCCAACGGCGGCAGTGGCTTTATTCGCTGGCGCGCGAATGAAAGCCGCGAGTGGAAACTGGCCCTGAGCCCGTCCCACTTCAGCGATGGCAACAACCGCTTCGAAGCCGTACTGACTGGCCGCGAGGGCATCTACAGCGCGCCCGGCGTGCAGGTAGACCTGGGCCTGGAAGTCGGCACCAGCCACAACACCAAAGAAGACACGGTGTACTTCAACCCCAAGTCCGACTTCACCGTGTTGCCCACGGTCACGGTCAATCATGTGCTCTATCACCGCTACGAGACTCAGTGGAGTCAGCAGTTCCAGCTCGGTGCAGGTACGTACAGCCAACGGGATTATTCCACCGGTGGCGTCGGTTTGATCGGCTATGGCCAACGTTTTCGCTGGAACGATGTGCTGGACGTGGGCGCCAACCTGAGCCTGATCAGCCGACCTTATGACGGTGATCGCGAACGCGATCTGCGCTTGCTCGTCGACCTCACTTACCGTTTCTAAAAGAGCCTGACCATGACCGTCCTTTGCCGTTGCTTGTTGGTCCTGGGTGTAATGCTGGCCAGTGCCTGTGCCCAGCAACCCGCGCCTTTCACTCCACCCGCCGAGCGGCCGATACTGGCCAACGAAGCGCCGTGGCCGAAAAACCATTTCCTGGGCATTGCCTACCACGATGTCGAGGATCGCGACCCCGACCAGGCGGTGGTGGCGGTGCGCACCGAGCGTTTGATCGAACAACTGGCGTGGTTGCGCGAGAACGGCTACCAGGCGGTCAGCGTCGACCAGATCCTGGCGGCACGCAACGGCGGCCCCGAGTTGCCGCCCAAAGCCATCATGCTCAGTTTCGATGACGGCTATTCCAGCTTCTACACCCGCGTGATGCCGATTCTGCGCGCCTATCACTGGCCAGCCTTGCTGGCGCCGGTGGGGTATTGGATCGATACGCCGCTCAATCAACCGGTCGACTTCGCCGGCTCGCCGCGCCCGCGTGGGGAATTCCTCACCTGGCAGCAGATTCGTGAAGTGTCGCAGTCGGGCCTGGTGGAAATCGCCGCGCACACCGACAACAACCACAAAGGGATTTTGGCCAACCCCCAGGGCAACCTCGAGCCGGCGGCGACCAGCCTGCGCTTTGATCCGGCCACCGGTCGTTATGAAGACCAGGCCAAATTCGATGCGCGCATGCGGGCTGATGTCGCGGCGATCACTAACAAGATCCGCAGCGTGACCGGCAAGGCGCCTCGGGTGTGGGTGTGGCCTTACGGCGCCGCCAAAGGCACCTCACTGGCGATTGTCGGCGAGCAGGGCTACCAGATGGCGCTGACCCTGGAAGACGGCCTCGACAGCCTCGGCAACCTGATGAACAGCCCGCGCTTCCTGGTGGCTTCGGACCCGGACGGCGAGCATTTCGCCAATAGCATGGTGGCGGTGCAAACCCAGGCACCGCTGCGGGTGCTGCACGTGGACCTCGACAACGTTTACGACCCCGACCCGGCCCAACAAGCGCGCAACCTCGACCAGCTTGTACAGCGTGTGGTGGACATGGGCGCGGGCACTGTATTCCTGCAAGCCTTCGCCGACCCCAAAGGCGACGGCCTGGTGCACTCGCTGTACTTCCCTAACCGCCACTTGCCGGTGCGCGCCGACCTGTTCAACCGCGTCTCCTGGCAGTTGCACACCCGTGCCCACGCGGCTGTGTATGCCTGGATGCCGGTGCTGAGTTTCGCCCTCGACCCCAAGCTGCCGCGTGTGACCCGCTGGGACCCGCAAACCGGCCAGGTCGGCACCGACCCGGACCAATACAAACGTTTGTCGCCGTTCGACCCGCAGGTGCGCAAGATCATCGGCGAGATCTATGAAGACCTGGCGCGCAACAATGCCATCGACGGTGTGCTGTACCACGACGACGCCGTGCTTTCCGACTTCGAAGACGCCAGCCCCGCTGCGCTCAAGGCTTATGCCGCCAACGGCCTGCCGGGCAGCATTGCCGCGCTGCGTGCAGACCCTGCAGTGATGCAACGCTGGACGCGCTTCAAGAGCCGCTACCTGATCGACTTCACCAACGAGCTGACCGCCAAGGTTCGCGCCATCGGTGGTCCACAAGTGGCGACCGCACGCAATATCTTTGCCGAGCCGATGCTCAACCCGGCCAGCGAAGCCTGGTTCGCGCAGAACCTCGACGACTTCCTCCAGGCCTACGACTGGACTGCGCCCATGGCCATGCCATTGATGGAAGGCCAGGAGCTGAAAACCTCCAACGCCTGGCTGGAAAAACTCGTCGCCACGGTCAAGGCGCGCCCCGGCGCGCTGGAAAAAACCGTGTTCGAGCTGCAAGCCAAAGACTGGCGGACCAAAGAAGCGCCGGATATCAAGGGCGCGCAGATGGCCGAATGGATGGGCGTGCTCAAACGCCAGGGGGTCAAGAGCTTTGGCTACTACCCGGATAACTTCCTGGAAAATTCGCCGGACCTGAAGACAGTTCGTCCGGCCCTTTCCAACCAGTGGAACCCTTGATCATGTTCGACAGAATCCTGGCTTTATTCGTGTTGGCGTTGGTGTTGGGTGTGCCCCTGGGCCTGATCTTCCTGGTCACCGGGCAGTTCCTGATGGACTTCGTGTTTTTCTACCCGCTGTTCATGTCGGCGCTGTGGATCGCCGGCGGGCTGTACTTCTGGCTGCACTGGGAGCGGCATTGGCCGTGGAAGGAAGACACGCCGGCGCCGACCCTGGCCGGCAACCCGCTGATCTCGATCATCATCCCTTGCTACAACGAGGGCGATAACGCCGCCGACACCATTCATGCGGCCCTGAACCAGCTGTACCCGAATATCGAAGTCATCGCCGTCAACGACGGTTCCAAAGACAACACCGCTGCCGTGCTCGACGCCCTGGCCTTGCAACACCCACGCCTGCGTGTGCTGCACCTGGCGCAAAACCAGGGCAAGGCCGTGGCCTTGCGCATGGGCGCCGTGGCGGCGCGCAGTGAGTACCTGGTGTGCATCGACGGCGATGCCTTGCTCGACAAAAACGCAGCGGCCTACATGGTCGCGCCGATGCTCGACAACCCGCGCCTGGGCGCCGTGACCGGCAACCCACGCATCCGCACGCGTTCAACCTTGATCGGCCGGGTGCAGGTGGGCGAGTTCTCCTCGATTATCGGCTTGATCAAGCGCACCCAGCGCGTGTTCGGGCGGATCTTCACGGTGTCGGGTGTGGTGGTGGCGTTTCGCAAGAAGGCGCTGGACCGCATCGACTACTGGTCCACCGACATGATCACCGAAGACATCGACGTGAGTTGGAAGCTGCAACTGGACCACTGGGCGATCTTCTACGAGCCTCGTGCCCTGTGCTGGATCCTCATGCCCGAAACCGTAGGCGGCCTGTGGAAACAGCGCCTGCGTTGGGCCCAGGGCGGCGCCGAGGTGTTGTTCAAGAACATCCGAGGCATCTGGCAATGGCGCCATCGCTACCTGTGGCCACTGCTGTTCGAGTACTGCCTGTCCACCGGCTGGGCCTTCACCTTCCTGCTCTCGGTGATCTTCTGGGGCGTGGGCAAGTTCGTGGTACTGCCGCAGGCGATTGCCGTGGATTCCCTGGTGCCACCGGCCTTTACCGGGCTGGTATTGGCAATGGTGTGCCTGCTGCAGTTCGCGGTGAGCATCCTGATCGACCGGCGCTATGAAAAGGACCTGTGGAAAACCCTGTTCTGGACCGTGTGGTACCCGATGGTGTTCTGGCTGGTCAGCCTGCTCACCACCCTGGTCAGCTTTCCCAAGGTGCTGTTCAACCAGCACCAGAAACGCGCGCGCTGGGTCAGCCCGGACCGCGGCATCAAACCCAGTGAAGAGGAGGCGTGACCATGAAGCTGGTCAGAACTCGCCAAAACACCGTGATGTGGATCATCGACGTGCTGCTGACGCTGCTGGCGTGGGGCGGGCTGATCTGGCTGCTCGCGCGTGGTATCGGCGCCATGTTGGAAACCCATGGCGGCCCACGTATTGAGGCGCCGATTTTCGCCGCGCTCAACACCTTGCAGATCTACCTGTGGATCGCCTTGTTCAACGCAGTGATCCTGATCAGTTGGGCGCGCTATCAGCAACGCCGTGGGCGCAAGTTCGCCCAGCGCCGCGCCGAAGCCAATGCGCTGAGCGACAAAAACCTGAGTGAGAGTTTCAATTTGGGCGACGGCCACCTGGAGCAGTTTCGCAAGCCGGGCGTGCTGGTGATCCACAACGACGAAGACGGCGGTGTCGAGGATGTGAAGTCCCACGTCTCCCGCGACGTGGAGCGCCCCGGCCTGACCCTGGTGCCCGGCGCGGAAAAAGGCAAAGACGCCGTCTAGAAAATCCAAAGACACCAAAGATCCCTGTGGGAGCTGGCTTGCCTGCGATAGCGGTGGGCCAGCAACCAATCAATACCTGACACGCCGCTATCGCAGGCAAGCCAGCTCCCACATTCCATCTGCGTCGCTTGGAATTCCGATAAATGGGATCCAATTCACAAAAACACCGCGAACTTTTCGCTATTCCCCTGTACTAACCTAACTCGGCAAGTAGTTGATGGCTAAATAATGGCATTTGCTAAATTGTTTGCCGAATTAATATCAAAAGAGTTGCCGCTGGTCGGAATAAAACTTCTAACGGCCACCATTATCTCTTTGTGATAACTCTTTATTGTTAATAATCAATGTGTTGCGGATGTAATAAGCACGAATGTGCAACTGTCCCGGTTTCTTGGGCCAGCGCTAGTTCGATGGTAGTTTGCCGCCCCTTGATTTTCGATGGATCGAACATGTCTTTTTTATCGCCACGGACTCGGTACTTGCTGTGCACTTTCATGCTCGCCTGCCTGAGCCTGAATACGGCCACCGCCGCCCCCACGCCTGGGGATCAAGACCTGATCCGCGATCGGCAGAACCGCCTGCTGGAAGAGCAAAGCCGGCGCCTGCAAGAGCTTCAGGACCTGCCCGGCAAAGAAGCCAAGCCACAGGCACCGGCTACGCCTGCCGACACCCGCTGCTTCCCGATCAAAGACATCGAACTCAAAGGCGCCGACAGCCTGCCTGCCGGCGACCGCACGCTGCTGCTCAAACCCTATGTAGGCCAATGCCTGGGCGTCTCGCAGCTCAATGAGTTGCTCAAGGTCATCACCGACTATTACATCGCCAAAGGCCGCGTCACTAGCCGCGCCTACTTGCCGCAACAAGACCTCTCCAGTGGCCATCTGCAGGTGTTGGTGGTCGAAGGCAAACTCGAAGCGGTGCGCAGCGCCGAAGGCAGCAACGTCACCGAGCGTGAACTGGCCATGGCGTTTCCCGGCAAGGTCGGTGAGGCGCTGAACCTGCGCGAGGTCGAGCAACTGGTGGATCAGCTCAACCGGTTGCCGTCCAAACAGGCGCAAATGGAGCTGACGCCCGGCAAGCAAGTGGGCGGCAGCGACGTGGTGGTCAAGAACACCCCGCAAAAGCCCTGGCGCGCCAGCCTGTCGCGCAACAACGACGGGCAACGCAGCACCGGCGAGCAGCAATGGGGCGCGGGCCTGGAGTGGGACAGCCCGCTGGGCCTGGCTGACCAGTTGGTATTGCGTGGCGGCCACGACGCCATCAGCGACCACCAGAAAACCTCGAAAAACACCCTGCTCTATTACAACGTGCCGTGGGGCTGGTGGAACTTCACCTACACCTACAGCGAGAGCGATTACCGCGCGCTGGGTTACACCGACACCTTCAAGTTCAAGCAGTCGGGCGACAGCCAGAACCACCAACTGCGCGCAGAGCGCGTGATTCACCGCGATGACGTAAGCAAAACCTCGGTCAACGTGGGTGTGGCTCACCTGCGCACCAACAACTACGTCAACGACGCCCAGCTCGAAATCAGCAGCAACCGCCTCAGTGAGTTGCAGTTTGGTATCAACCACGGCCGACGCATCGGCAATGCCTTCGTCAACATCGACCTCGGCGTACAGAACGGCATCGGCGCCTTTGACGCCCAGCGCGACGACCAGCACCGCGACCAGTTCGGCAACCTCACGCCCACCCCGGATTACCGTAAATACACTGCCACGGTCAGCTATTTGCAGCCGTTTCGCCTGTGGGGCGAGTCGTTCAGTTTCACCAGCCTGGCCACCGGTCAACGCAGTGAAGACGTGCTGTTCTCGCCGCAGCGCATCAGCCTCGGCGGCTCGTCGTCGGTGCGCGGTTTGAAGGACCAGCAACTGTCCGGCGACAGCGGCGGCTACTGGCGCAACGAAGTGCGCTGGGCGCGCCCGGTCACCCTGGAATGGCTGCGCCCGGCCTTCGCCGAATACGGCACCAGCCTCGGTTACGACCAGGGCGTGATCCGCAACGACCGTTACAACGGTGACAACCACGGCCGCGTTTCAAGCAACTCCGTGGAACTGTTCGCCCGTGGCAAATACGTCAGCACCAGCGTGACGTTTGCCCACTCGTTAGAAAGACCTGGAGTGGTGACCGAGCGTGAAGCGCCGATCTACTTCCGCATGGATTTCTTCCTGTAATTCAACGCCCCGCTGCAACGAGAATTTGACCATGGATGTTCGCCACTTTGCCTTTCTGGCCCGCCAACCTTCTGCTGCCCTGAAGCGCCGCGACGCGTTCTTCGGCCTGCCCAAGCGCGGCCTGGTGCTGATCCTGGTCAACGCGCTGTTCTGGCAGCCGTTGCTGGCCCAGGCCGAAGGCATTGTGGTGAGCAACCCGGCCACCAGCGTCGGCCAGGCCGGCAATGGCGTGCCGGTGGTGAACATCGCCACCCCCAATGGCAGTGGCTTGTCCCATAACCAGTTCAAGGACTACAACGTCGGCCCCAACGGCGTGATCCTCAACAACGCCACTGGCGCGCTGCAGAACACCCAGCTGGGCGGTTACATCGTCGGCAACCCCAACCTCAAGGGCGGCGCGGCCAACGTTATCCTCAACGAAGTCAACGGCGGCAGCCCGAGCCAGCTGCGCGGTTACACCGAAGTAGCGGGGCAGTCGGCCAAAGTCATCGTCGCCAACCCTTACGGCATCACGTGCAGCGGCTGCGGGTTTATCAACACGCCCAACGTGACCCTGACCACCGGCAAGCCGATGATGGACAACGTCGGTCGCCTGGACCACTACCAGGTTGACGGCGGCGCCGTGACCATCGACGGCGAAGGCCTGAACGCCAGCAACGTCGACCGCTTCGAAATCATTACCCGCACGGCCAAGATCAACGCGCAAATCAACGCCCGTGAACTGGCCGTGGTCGCCGGGCGCAACGACGTCGACGCCAAAAGCCTGAAAGCCACCGCCCGTGCCGACGACGGCAGCACCAAACCCGAGCTGGCCATCGACTCCAGCGCCTTGGGCGGCATGTACGCCGGCGCAATCAAACTGGTGGGCACCGAAGCCGGTGTGGGTGTGAAGCTCGACGGCACGCTGGCGGCCAGTGGTGGTGATATCCAGCTCGATGCCAATGGGCATTTGAGCATGGCGCAAACCGCCGCCAGCGGCGCGGTCAACATCAACGCCGCAAGCCTGGACGCCAAAGGGCCGGTGTATGCCGGTACAGCCCTTAACGTGAACACCCAGGGCGACCTCACTAACCGCCAGAGCCTGGCCGCCCGTGACCGCATTGCGCTGTCCAGCGGCGGCACGCTGACCAACGGCGACATCATCGAAGCCGGCGTCAACGCCGACAACACCCGCAACGCCACAGGCGATGTGAGCCTGCGCGGCAAGGCCGTCACCAACACCGGCGCCAGTGTGATTGCCAGCCGCGCGTTGAGCGTGGATGCCCAAGCGTTGAACAACCAGGGCGGCACACTGGGTGCCAAACAACACACCCAAATTACCGCCGCCACCGTCGATAACCAGAACAAAGGCCGCATTCTCAGCAACGGCGGCCTGGCCATCACCGCTGATCGCCTGCAGAACACCCAAGCTGGGTTGGTCACCAGCAACGGGCCGCTGACCGTCGTCGTCGGTGAGCTGCGTAACCAGGGCGGTGAGCTCTCAAGCCTCGACACTGCAGCGCTGACGGTCGCGACCCTCGATAACGTCGCAGGCCTGATCACGGCGGGCAATGCGCTCAGCCTCAACGTCGGCAGCCTCAACAACCAAGCCGGGTTGGTCACCAGCCAAGGCACGGTGAGCGTGGCCGGTAATAGCCTCGACAACCGCCAAAAAGGCTTGGTCGCAGGCGTGGGTGGTGTGCAGGTCAATGTCGCCAACATCGACAATCGTAACGGCGAGCTGTCCAGCCGTGCGGGCGTTGTGGTGACCGCTACGCAACTGGATAACAGCGACGGCGGGCTGCTGATTGCTGGCGCCGGTGCAGGTTTGAATGTCGACCAACTGCTTAACCGCAACCAGGGTTTGATCAGCAGTGAAGGGCTGCTGAGCATCACCGCGCGCACGCTGGCCAACGGCGGCGGCACGCTCTCCAGCGCAGGGCCGCTGACCCTCAGTGCACTCGGCGCGGTGGACAACCGAGGCGGGCGGCTGGTCACCGATGGCAGCCTGATACTCAACGCCGCAAGCGTCGACAACAGCCAGAACGGCACCCTCAGCGCGCGCCAGGCCCTGTCCCTTGGCACTGCCGACCTCAACAACCAGCAAGGCGGCCAGATCACCAGCGCCGAGGCGCTGACGCTGGACCTGCACCGTGGCGAGTTCAATAACCAGGGCGGGCTGATCAACGCGCCGCTGTTGATGCTCAACAACCTAAAGAACGTGCATAACCAGGGCGGCGAAATCTCCGGCAGCCAGGCGTTCACACTCACCGCCGACAACCTCGACAACAGCAGCGGCAAACTGCTGAGCAACGCCGCGCTGACCCTGCGCATCGGCCAGGCCCTGGCCAACGTCAAAGGCATGATTGCCGCCGCCTCGGTTGACGCCCACGCCACCGACCTCGACAACAGCGGCGGCACCCTCACCAGCCGTGGCGACACGCTGCTCAACGTGGCTGGCCGCCTGACCAACCGCGACCAGGGCCTGCTCAACGCGAGCAATACGCTGACGCTCAACAGCGCCGCGCTGGACAACCAGAACGGCTCGCTGCTGGGCAGCGCGATTGCCCTGGACTTCGGCACCGCCACCGGCGACCTGAACAACGCGGGTGGCCTGATCACCACCGCTGGCAACCTCTCCATCAACCACCTGCGTGACCTCAGCAACCAGGGAGGCGAACTCTCCAGCGCGCAAACCCTGAACCTCAGCGGCCGCACGTTGAACAACAGCAACGGCAAGCTGATTAGCAATAACCTGCTGGTGCTCAATGCCGAAAACCTGATCAACCAGAATGGCCTGATGTCCGGCTGGCAGGGCCTCACCGTCAGCGGCGCGAACCTCGACAACCGCAACAGCGGCACCTTGTCCAGCCGTTACGGCGACCTTAATGCCACGCTGACCGCCAGCCTGCTCAACAGCGCAGGCGGGGCACTGGTGAGCCAGAAAGCGCTGACCGTTAATGCCGGCGAACTGGATAACAGCAACAAAGGCGTACTCTCCAGCGCGGCCGGGCAGACGCTTACCGTCGGCGGCTTGCTGAACAACGCCCAGGGCGGCGTGATCGACAGCGGCGCGGCCCTGAGCCTGGCTACGCAAAACCTGGACAACAGCGCCGGCAGCATCAGTGGCGGCACCGCCACCACCCTTGACCTGCTCGCGACCCTGACCAACACCAATGGCAAACTGGCCAGCGGCGGCCCGCTGCTGATCAGCCGCGCGGCGCAGATCAACAACCAGGGCGGCCAGATCGCCAGCCAAGGTTTGTTGACCCTGCTGACTGTCGGCCTGGATAACCGCAACCGTGGCACCCTGGCCGCCAACGACCGCTTGAGCCTCACCGCCAGCGGCCTGGTACAAAACGGCAACGACGGCTTGATCTACAGCCAGAACGCCGACCTCCTGCTCACCGCCAACCGCTTGGACAATGGCAAAGGCACCGTGCAAAGCCAGGGCGGCATGACCGCCAACGTGGCCGACACGCTGGATAACCAGAGCGGCAAACTGATCGCCCAGGCCGGTGACCTGAATATCAACGCGGCCAGCCTCGACAACCTTGGCGGCACCCTCGCCAGCCTCAAGGCCGCACTGCAAACCCAAGTGGTCGGCGTGCTGCGCAACGGTTACGACCTCAACAACAACCGCCAGGGCGGCGTGATGCAGGGGCAAAGCCTCAACCTGCAAGCCGGCAGCGTGGACAACTATGGCGGGCGCATCGCGGCGCAGGGCGGCAACGCACTGGTCACCACCGGCAATTTCGACAACCGCAACGGCGGGCTGTATGCCAAAGGCCTGATGCGCGTGGTCGGGCATGACTTCGATAACAGCGGCGACAACGACGGCCAGATTGCTGGCCAACAGATCGACCTGGACCTCAGCGGCGCGCTCAACAACCGCCTGGGCATCATCGAAAGCGAAAGCACCCTCAAGGTGCGTGCCGCGAGCCTCGATAACCAGACCGGGCGCCTGCGTGCGCTGGGCACGGCGGGCACCACCGAATTCGCCATCGGTGGCCTGTTCGACAACCGCAACGGCGTGCTGGAAACCGCCAACAACGACCTGACCCTCAACGCCGGTAGCTTCCAGAACCTGGGCGGCAACGTACTGCACGTGGGCACCGGCAACTTCGGCATTGCCCCGGCCAACCTCAACGACGTGGGCGGCAGCCTGGTCACCCGTGGCGACCTGACCATCACCCAGGGCAACTGGACCAACAGCAGCGTGATCCAGGCCGGGCAACTCACCGTTAACGTCGACAGCCTCGACCAGACCGCCACCGGCCAACTGCTCGGCGCGCGACGCTTTATCGGCAAGGGCGCCAACTGGCCCACCCACGCTCGACCTGACCTTGAGCGGCGCGCTCAACAGCAGCGGGCGCATCAGCAGCCTGGGCAACCTCAACCTCAATGCCGCACAAGCCAGCCTGAGCGACACCGCCAGCATTGCCGGCGGCGGCGTCACCACCGCCAACATCGCCGGCACGCTCAACAACCGCGGGCGCCTCACCGCCGCTACCGACCTGGTGGTCAACGCCGGCACACTCAACAACTACGCGACCCTGGGCAGTGGCCAGCGACTGGTCGCCACCACCGGCGCCTTGCTCAATGACCACGGCCTGATCTTCAGCGGCGGCGACATGAGCCTGCGTGTGGACGCGTTGAACAACAGCTACGCCGACGTCTACAGCCTGGGCACCCTCAGCGTCGACCGCGACGGCAAGGGCGGCCTGGCCAGCAGCATCCTCAACAGCTCATCCACTATCCAGAGTGACGGCAACCTCAGCTTGTCCGCCAACTCGATCAAAAACGAACGGGCGGTACTCGACGTCAACGATGCGGGTGTCTACACAGCCTCGGCCACCCAAGGCACGTGCATCGAGTACGTCAACGCCGGTGACTGCCACGCCGGTGGCACACCGCGCAACTACGTGTGGGAACTGGTGACCCGCGACAAACTGGAAGTGACCGCCGCCAGTGCCGGTTCGAGCATCACCTCGGGCGGCAACATGACCCTGGCCGGCGGCGACCTGCTCAACAGCAGCAGCTCGATCGCGGCCGGCGGTAACTTCACCGCGCGCCTGAACAACCTGGTCAACACCGGCATCGAAACCGGCGAAACCGAGACCTATCGTCTTTTCACGTCAAAGCGCACCAAGCACCCTGAAGGCTGGTTCAGTGCCGCCGCCGCACTCACCAACAAATACTGGTACAAAAGCGCCGGTTACAACCCCAATGACCTCGGCGGCCTGGAAGCCACCGTGGCCAACTTCGTCGGCATGATGGAGATCGAGCGCACCCAGTTCGGCAAAGTCACCAAAATCGCCAGCGATGACCAACGTTACGCCGCCGTGATTCAGGCAGGCGGCGCGGTAGACGTCAAAGCGCAAGCCGGTATCGACAACAGCGTGGTACGCCTGGGCTATAGCTACATCGGCGCAGGTGCCAAAACCACCACCGACGCCACCGGTGCCAGTGGCGCAGCCGGTTACTCCACCCGCGTGACCCTCAACCAGCAACTGCCACCGGACCTGGCCCAACAGCAGATCAACCCGCTGAGCCTGCCCGGCTTCACCTTGCCCACCGGCCAGGGCGGGCTGTTCCGCCTCAGTGGCCAGAGCGCCAGCGCGCCTGCCAGCACCGGCCCGCAAGGCTGGACCCTGGGCGGCGGCAGCGTCGACCGCACGCCGGTGACCGGCCCGGTCGTGCCCGGCAGCGGCACCTCGGCCGACGGCGTGGTGATCAACCGCGTGCAAGGCCTGCCAGACAGCCAGTTCGTCTCCAACCCACAGAAATACCTGATCGAAACCAACCCGCTGCTGACCAACCTCAGCCAGTTCTTAAGCTCCGATTACATGCTGTCCAAACTGGGCTTCGACCCGGACCAGGCACAAAAGCGCCTGGGTGATGGCCTGTATGAACAGCGCCTGATCCAGCAAGCCGTGATCGCCCGTACCGGCCAGCGCTTCATCGATGGCCAGACCAGCGACACGGCAATGTTCAAGTACCTGATGGACAACGCCATCGGCACCAAACAGGCGCTAAACCTGACCGTAGGCGTGAGCCTCACCGCCGAGCAAGTCGCGGCCCTGACCTACGACATCGTGTGGATGGAAAACGCCACCGTCGCCGGCCAGCAAGTGCTGGTGCCCGTGCTCTACCTGGCCCAGGCCAACAACCGCCTGGCGCCCAACGGCGCACTCATCACCGGCAGCGACCTGAACCTGGTCAGCGGCACCGACCTCAACAACGTCGGCACCCTGCGCGCCACCAACAACCTCGCCGCCAGCGCCGGGCGCAACATGGTCAACAGCGGCCTCGTGCAAGCGGGCAACCGCCTCGACCTGCTCGCCGGCAACACCCTCACCAACCGCGCCGGCGGCATCATCGCCGGGCGCGACGTCAGCGTGAGCGCAGTAAATGGCGATGTGCTCAACGAACGCACCGTCACCAGCCACCAAAGCAGCAGCGGCTACCGCACCGAACGCACCGACTTCGTCGACAACGCCGCCCGCATCGAAGCCGCCAACACCCTCACCCTGCAAGCCGGGCGCGACGTCAACAGCACCGGCGGCGCCTTCAAAAGCGGCGCCGACCTGGGCGTTCAAGCCGGGCGCGATGTAAACCTGGCCACCGCCGAACAACGCAACGCCAATGCCGTCAGCACCTACATGCGCAGCAGCAGCGCAACCCAGTACGGCACCGTGATCGAGGCCGGTCGCGACTTCCAGGTGGTGGCTGCGCGGGACATCAGCGCCATCGGCAGCCAGTTGAATGCCACGCGTGATCTGGCGCTGGCGGCCAAGGGCAATGTGAACCTGGCGTCGGCGGCGAATGAACAGCATTCGGCGTTTAATTCCAAGAAGGTGACCAGTCAGGAGGACCACGTTCAGCAAGTGGGCACCTCCCTGGTTGCCGGTGAGAACCTCTCCCTCAGTGCCGGCAACGACCTCGTGGTCAGCGCCAGCCGTGCGAGTGCCGGCAAGGAAGCCTACCTGTACGCAGGCAATGACCTGGCGCTGAACGCCGCGCAAGACAGCGACTACAGCTATTACCGCAAAACCAAAACCAGCAAAGGGTTGCTGTCCAGCAGCCAGAAAACGCGCATCGACAGCAGTAACCAGATCAGTCAGCAGGGTTCTTCCATCAGCGCTGATACCGTGGTCGTGCGTGCTGGCCGTGACATCGGCACTACCGCCAGCGACGTGGTTTCCACCAACGCCACCAGCCTGATTGCCGGGCGCAATGTGGTGATTGATGGGGCCACGGAAACCTTTGAACAAAGCCATTCGTCCTCGACCAAAAAATCGGGCTTGATGAGCAGCGGCGGCATCGGCGTTACGTTGGGTTCAAGCAGCAACCAGAACACCTTCACCAGCAGCACCGAAACCACCCGAGCCAGCAACATCGGCAGTGTGCTGGGCAGTGTGGATATTCAGGCTGGCAAAGACCTGACCATTCGTGGCTCTGACGTGGTTGCCGGTAAGGACATCAGCCTGGTTGGGCAAAATGTCAGCATCCTGGCTTCCGAGAACAACAACCGCAGCGAGCAGACCTCCAAAAGCAAAACCAGTGGTTTGACCCTGGCGTTGTCCGGCACCGTGGGCAGTGCGGTGGACTCTGCTTATAAGACCGCCAAGCAAGCCAAGAACGAGGACGACGGCCGCCTCTCGGCGCTGCAGGGTGTGAAGGCGGGTTTGACTGGCGTGCAAGCGTGGCAGGCGGCGCAGCAGAATGGCGGCATGACCGGCGCTAACGCCGGGGAATTTGTCGGCATCGCCATCTCGCTCGGCTCGCAAAAATCCAGTTCCAAACAGACCCAGGAGCAGACGGCAAGCCAAGGTAGCAGCCTCACCAGTGGCAATAACCTCAGTATTGTAGCCGCCGGTAACGGCACGCCTGGCGCAGATGGAGACATCCGCGTTCAGGGCAGCAAGCTCCAGGCCGGTAATGAAATGCTGTTGGCAGCAGAGCGTGATATCCGCCTGGAAGCAGCCGCCAACACACAAAAACTCGATGGCAAGAACAGCAGTGGCGGCGGGGCCGTAGGCCTTAGCTTTGGGGCGAGCTCCAATGGTGCTGGCCTTAGCATCTTCGCTAATGCCAACAAGGGCACCGGCAGCGAGAAAGGCAATGGCACCACCTGGACGGAAACGACGCTGGATGCGGGCAAGCAAGTCAGCCTGATCAGTGGGCGAGACACCGTCCTCAAAGGTGCGCAGGTCAGTGCAGATCAGATCAAGGCCGCGGTAGGCCGCGATCTTACGCTGCAAAGTCTGCAAGACACCGATGACTACACGTCCAAACAAACCGATGTCAGCGGTGGCGCAAGTTTCACGTTTGGCACCATGACGGGCAGTGGTTCGCTCAGCATCAGCAAGAGCAAGATCGACTCCAACTATAAGAGTGTGCAGGAGCAAACCGGCCTGTTCGGCGGTAAGGGTGGCTACCAGATTGATGTGGGCAACCACACGCAACTCGATGGCAGCGTGATCGCCAGCACTGCAACAGCTGACAAAAACCGCCTGAGCACCGGCACCCTCGGCTGGAGCGTTTTAAAGAATAAAGCCGACTACACAAGCCAGTTACAGAGCGCCAGCGTCAGCAGTGGCGCAAGCGGAGCGAACGCCTTCATCAGCAACCTGCCCTCCGGCAGCTTGATCGCGTTCAATCATGGCGACAGTGACAGCGGCACCACCTCATCGGCCATTTCCAACGGTACCCTCGACATCCGCGACCCTGCTAAACAGCAGCAGGACGTTGCAACGCTGAGCCACGATGTTGAACACGCCAACGGCAGCATCAGCCCGATCTTTGATAAGGAAAAAGAGCAGAAGCGCCTGCGGCAGGTGCAGTTGATTGCGGATATTGGTACTCAGGCAGTAGACATCGTTCGAACCCAAGGCCAGATCGATGCTGATAAAGAGGCGCGTGCTGAACTTGATAAGCGTGGCATCAAGGATCCTGGAAAAGATGCGAAAAAAGAGGACGTCGATGCCTACAAGAAACAACTGATTGCCACTGACGCTTATCAACGGATCATGGCGGACTACGGGGTCGGCGGCAATTACCCACGTGTAGCGCAGGCGGTGACAGCAGCATTGCAAGGGTTGGTGGGAGGCGATATCGGTTCCGCTATTGCGGGCGCGTCGGCGCCGTACATGGCGCAAGTCATCAGGAAAACCACCGGAGACAACGCTGTACTCAACACCATGGCGCATGCCGTATTGGGTGCGGTGGTGGCGCAGGCGCAAGGCAACTCTGCGGGAGCGGGGGCTGCGGGAGCGGCGACGGGTGAATTCATCGCCCATCAGTTGTATCCGGGCAGGAAGACAATCGAGTTGACGGAGGAGGAGAGAGAGACGGTTGTTGCACTTTCGGGTCTAGCAGCAGGGTTGGCTGGGGGGATTGCTGGTGGTGATCTGGGCGGTGCGGTTACTGGGGCAAAGGCGGGAAGCAATGCGGTGGAGAACAACTCCCTCAGTGATATTGCAGAAGCATTAGCCGCACATAAGACACTTGAGCAGCAGGCTGAAGACCGCGTCAAAGCAGAAAACCAACACTACAAGGAGCAAAACTGCGCTGGCATGAGTGAGCAAGCGTGCTCGGTCAAGATGTATACTCAGCGGCGTGAAGAGCTCAAAGATGCCCTGTCAGAAGGCGCAAATTTTGTACCAGTTGTCGGCACAGTTAAAAGCGTAGCGGAGGCTGAGAGTGCACTTGATTACCTTGAGGTAGCAGCATCACTTATTCCAGGTGAACGGATTATTTCCGGCACCTTGAAAATGGCACGCAAAGCTCTGAACAGGGGCGATATCAGCGAAGCATCGAAGCTGATTAGCAGCGCCAGTAATGAGATTCAGGGTGCAAAGGCGCCATACACCTCGATTTCCTCGCCGGATGCTGAGGCTGGCATGCCCTATGCCCACCCGATAAAGGAGGCTGGTGAAAAAGGTGGTGTCAAACTGGCTAGTGTTGAGGTCGATGTGACCAAAGCCAGTAAAGGAACACCTGAATACAAAATACTGAATGAGCCCCCACCAAATAGCCAAGTCAAGCTGAGCAACGGCACTGAATTTAAGACCAATTCAAGCGGTTACGTTGATGAAATTACCTACAGTCCGTCGTTGGATAAAGGCGTCCGTGATGCACGCCAAACGGCAGTTGGCAAAGAGGGATTGCCAACGGATGTGGGGGGGCACATCCAGGGTTGTCAGCTTGGTGGTACCTGTGACAGATTCAACCTCTTTCCGCAGGATGGTAATTTCAATAACTCTGCCTATAAGCGGTGGGAAACAGAAATTAAGAAGGGGTTGAACAACGGTGATCAGGTCGGCGCCGTGACAGTGCGCTTTTCTAGAACGGATCCTGTGTCGGCAAGACCAGATTCATTAGTTATTGACTACTCAATCAATGGAATAAAAATGCGCAAGTCATTCAGGAATGAGGCCGGGCAATGAGCATTGAGCAACAAGTACAGGTCTTGAATGCGCTCACGCAGATCATGCATGACTCTGCGAATGGTCCGTACGAGGAAATGCGTTGTGAATTTGAGCATGAAGTTTATGACGGAGGGTGGTCTGTAGGTTCTAAATACTCATTCGTTCGCGATGGCTTGTTCTTCAGCGAGCTTTTGGATGACCCTGAAGATAGAGCTTCTAGTCACGTCCATAAGTTGCACGAGCTGATGAGATCGCACACAGGTGGTGATTGGAGAAAATTTGTACTGGTTATCGACCCTAGTGGAAAGGCTAATACCAAATTCATTTATTAAGTTGGTACAAAAGGTGGTGTCAAACTGGCTAGGGAAATGGGGGCAGACCACGTTTTGTGGACCACGTTTTGCGTTTTTTAGAGTTCAGTGAAGTTGTTATTTAAAAATATGGTTTATTTTTTGAAAAATAAGGTGGGCCACGATTTTGCTTTTTTAGAGTTTGGTAGAGTTGGTATTTTCAAAGCATAATTTATTTTTGTAATATTTTTATTTTGTCCGCCTAGTGATCGAAGGCTAAGCTGGGATCCCTCAGGGCCTGACCCCTGTTTTCACTATTTCATCGAATGCGTTGAAACAAAATCCCGGTATCAAAGCCGTTTTTGAATTTCCAAGTCAAAAAGCGGCCGATAGAGCAACTGATATTTTGATTGAGCAAAATATCAGAAACATTACTGTGAGGGTTGCACCCTAATGGCTACGCATAAGCTTGAATTTCGTCATAGGCCAAAATTTTCAGAGTCGATTGAAAAGCGACACGAAAATTTTCTCGAAAGGTTGTCCGGCTTAGGTGCGCCATGGGATTTGGCCGGTGCTGTAGATGTTCCCGATATTGAAGGCGAGCTTGTTGTTTCTGTTTCTTTAGATAAATTCCTTCCAAAGGGAATAAAAGGTCGAATTGCATATTCTCTTAGAAGCGAGAGATATCTAGAAGATGATGCTCAATTTGATGACTCTATATTCATTGAGTTTTCGAATGCTAAAATTGATTATTTGGACTTGTTGAAAAGAATTTTCCCTGCGTACGTAGAGGCTTTTGGTGCCTATAGAGCTGCACTGCATGATTGGTCTGTCACTAGAAGCGACTGGCCGGCAGTAGTAGCTGCATGCGATGCTACAAAAAAAGATGTTAATGGGAGAGATGGTGTTTTTCGTATAAATGCGGCGAATTATTTTGATGAGAAATTGTGCCTTCGCGCATTTGGGAAAAGCCCTCAACAGATTATTAACTGTCTCAAGGGGCACGTTGAGGAGACCTCGGAATTGGCCGGAGGTGTGTTGATTGTTGTTAGCTATACGCCGCTGACCACCAGCGAGATAGCTACTGCTGGAGAGCGATTAAAAGAACTTTTGGTTGGGTGATGCGAGGGGAGGCTAGGTCCAGAAGAGCCGGGGCCAACTGGCGCACTCCCAACAATGACGACTTGTTGCCCTGCCTGCTGTCCGCACGTGACCTCCACGCTTGGCAAACTGGTAAGACAACTCGAGACCAGTCGACCAAGATTAAAGGATGTTTCAAGGGCCTAATAACCCCAGCAGCATACAAAAAAGGGACTGTAGAAATAGGGGGCGGATTTATTTAATTGTCCAAGTTCTTTTTTACTTAAATAAATCTGACCCTTTTCGCCTTCAGATGGGGAAATAGGGGTTAGACCAAGTTTGAGTTTCTTAGAGTTCAGTGAAGTTGTTCTTTAAAAATATGTTTTATATTTTGGAAAAATAGGGTGGGCCACGGTTTTACTTTTTTAGAGTTTTGTAGAGTTGCTCTTTTAAAAGCATGATTTATTTTTTGTGATTATTTTGTTTCGTTGGCCTAGTAATTTCAACTAAGCTGTAAGCTCTTATCCAATTAGGGGTTTATATGGCTCGCCGTTCTAGGGTTTTAATGCCGAATATCCCGTTGCATATTATTCAGCGGGGAAACAATCGGGCTGCGTGTTTTTATTCAGATAAAGACTATATTTTTACATGGATACATTAGCCGTGCTTGCTGAACTGTATGGCTGTAAAGTTCACGCATTGTGCTGGATGACAA